>CAZOHO010000166.1:0-3982 GCA_964579755.1 uncultured Flavobacterium sp. | reverse complement strand
AGGCCAAATTCTTTTTTAATAATTTCAAAAGGGTTTCTTTCTTCTAGGGCTAAAGTCATCAGTTTTTCCGTCTCTTCCCAATTTAATTCTTTACGGCTACTCTTTTTCATCGGATGAAAATAATTCAAATAGTGTTGTTAGTTATTCGTTAATAGGTTTAATTGCATTTCAATATTAATAAAAAAAAGAATTACTTTTTAAACCAAGTTTATTTTTTTTTCTGAAAAGGTATTTTTAATAAATTCTTTACACTATTGTGTTCTTCGGGTTCTAAATGCGTGTCCACCCCGTATACGATTTCTTCTCTTGGTAAAACCATAAAAGTGCCAAACAGTCTGTCCCAAATAGAAAAGATGTTTCCATAATTACTATCGGTATAGGGCATGAGGTAATGATGGTGTACTTTGTGCATGTCTGGCGATACAATGAAATAGCTCAAAAACAAATCGACTTTTTTAGGTAAAGCAATATTGGCATGATTGAATTGGGTTGCCACTACAGAAAGTGTTTGGTATAAAAATACCAGCCACATTGGGCTTCCAACTAGAACAACCCCTAAGCTGGTAAATACAAATCGAATCACACTTTCGCCAGGATGGTGTCGGTTAGCTGTAGTAGTGTCAATCCAAGTGTCGGTATGGTGAATCAAATGAAAACGCCAGAACAATTTTACTTTGTGTTCGATCAGATGCACTAGATAGGCACCTATTAAGTCTAATAATAACAAACCAATGATGGTGTATATACCAATTGGCATTTCAGGCAACCATTGTAAAATCCCAAAGTTACTTTGATAAGACCAATCTGCCACTCGTAATAAAATGAAAGCCAAACAAAAATTAACGATGATAGTCGTTAGGGTAAAAAAGATATTGATGCCTGCATGGTGCCATCTACGGTATTTAAAATTAAACAACGGAAATGCATTTTCAATGAGCCAAAAAATAGTGATTCCGCCTACTAAAATTAAGGTACGATGCGCAGAAGGAATAGTCGAAAAATAATCAATAATTGTTTGCATATTGGAACGATTTGAATCCAAATATAAACAATTATTTAATGGTTCTGAAGGTTAAATTGATTCGTGTGCCAATGGGTTTGGCCGTTTTTGGGATTTGGTGTTTCCAAAAATGTTGGGTACTTCCTTTCATTAGTAAGAGGCTGCCGTGTTCCAATGTGATGCTCTTTTTAGCATCCGAAAGACGGTTGTGTTTGAGTTGGAAAACGCGTTCTGCACCAAAGCTTAGCGAGGCAATAATGGGGTTGGTACCTAATTCTTTTTCGTTATCGGCATGCCAACCGTTACTGTCTTTCCCATCGCGGTATTGATTGAGTAATACGGTGGTGAATTGGCATTGCGTAGTCGCTTCGATATAGTATTTTATTTTTTGCAATAGGGTATTCCAAGGATGTGGGTGCATCGTAATATTGGAATAAGAGTAGGGTTTTCCTTCATTGCCATACAAAGCAGTTAAGCGCGGTTGCGGATGTGTTTTTCCGTAAATCGTGATGTTATCTTGTTGCCAGGCTATTTCTTGTAGTAATTCGGTATAGATGGTATCCGCTTGTTCTTTGTCAAAAAACTGCGGATAATAGATGATCTCAGCGTCTGGCAAGTCAAGTGTTAATGGTTCTGAATTGAATAGTGACTCCAAAGGGCTAGTTTTTAGTATCATTGACATTCATAATGACAATCGCCAGAATGATTAGCACAATTCCTATCCATTGCCAAGTGTTGATGTTTTCATTCAAAAGGAAATAGGCCATCAATACCGAAACGGGAAGTTCTAAAGCCGAAACAATACTACCTAATCCAATTCCTGTTAGAGGAAAGCCTGCATTGAATAATAAGGGCGGAATAATGGTGCCAAAAAGCGCCAAGACAATTCCCCATTTGTTAAAAATTCCGAAATGGAAATCTCCTGTTTGATTGGCGATAGCAAATCCGAAGACAATTACAGCACCACCTAACAACATGAACAAACTGCGTTGTGCTGATGAGACTCCAATGCCCACTCGGTTAGCGGTAAACATCGTAGTGGTAAATGAAGCGGCAGACAATAGTCCAAGCACAATACCGCGCCAATCGAATGCAATTTGGTTTTCGATGATATTCGTTGCCAAAGCCGTTCCTAGCAGTACCACTACCACCGATGTGATTTTTTGAGCGGATGGTATTTTCTTTTCGAGTAGCATTTCAAATAGGACGCCCATCCAAACCGTTTGCATCAAGAGTACAATGGCAATAGAAACGGGAATGTATTTCACTGCTAAATAGTAAAAAACACTAGTCATACCCAACGAAGTTCCTGCAAGTAGTAGTTGTGCTATCGTTTTTGGAGCCGCTTTGGCAGCTTGGTTTTTATTTTGAGCTTTTTGAAACGCATTGATGAGTAGGATTCCTGTAATTCCGTACACAAATTGCGCTATAGTTACTTCGGGAGTGGTAAAGCCTTCGGCATAGGCCATTTTAACAAAAGTAGCTAACATGCCGTAGCTGGTTGCCCCAAGTCCGATAAGGAAAACGCCTTTTAGTTTTGAACTGTTGGTCATTAGGAATTGATTTGTTTTCGATCCATTTCTGATAAATCACTCAAATGTAAACGCAAGGCATTGACTGAAATGCTGATTTCCCAAAATGACAAACCCAGTGAAATTAATAGGCTTAACAAACTTAGTCCGAAGAAATACAAACTGATGGCTTGTTCTTCAAAGAACAATAACAACATGGCAAAAACAGACAAGAACAAACACAATACTCCCGCCATTTGCATGTAACGAATTAACGTCAGACGCAGGTTGAGGTTTTTGATTTCTAATAAAATCATGCTGTTTTCTTTCTCTTTGTATACTTTTTTTAGTCCGCGAATAATACTCGCAATGGTCAAAAATCGGTTGGTATAGGCCAACAGAATTAACGAAGTGGCCGAAAAAAGTAAGGCTGGAGTTCCTATTTCTAAAGTCATACTACAATGAATGTTGTTTCAGTGGGCAAAGTTCGGTATTCTTTGTCATAGTTTTAATTTTTTTACCAATAACTTCAATTGGAACTGTAACAAAAGGGTAGTGTAGTAGTCTAAATAGCCAAACGAAATTAGTATAATGAGAAAGATTTTTATTTTACAAGCCTTATTTTTGGGAACTATTCTCCAAGTTACTGCCCAAGAGACTACTAAAAAAGCGCAGGAATTAAAAGAAGTGACGATTACCAAAACCAAGAAAGCAGTCGAGCAACGCGCTGACCGAACTATTTTTGATTTTGCCAATCAGCCGAGTTTGAGTTCGGGTTCCGTTTTGGAAGGATTGAAAAAATTACCGGGTTTAATTGCTTCGGATATTGCAGGAATGATGTACCAAGGGAAACAATTGGACGTGTATATGGACGGAAGACCCTTGAATATTTCTTCCAATGAATTGAACGGATTTCTGGAAGGAATGCCGGCGAATGCCATTGAAAGAATTGAAATTGTTACCCAACCGGGTGCTGAATTTCCGGCTACTTCGGGTGGAGCTATTTTAAATATCATTACCAATAAAAATGCGAAGAACTTTTTGAGTGCTACCTATACCAATAGCACTAACGTAACCACTTACGACCAATTGAGATGGAGAGTCAATAACAGTGTTTTGCTTAATGCCAAAAACAAATACTTTGGATGGCAATTGAATATGGGGCAAAACTACAGAGAAAGTGCCATGTGGAGTTCTTTTGTTAATGATATCATAGGAGGGACGCGACTTCTTTCTACGACTGATTCAGATAGAACTAATAGGACTAATTTTATAAAATCAGCCGTAACTTTTGATTTGAAAAAAGACCGTTTGTTGTTGAACTACGATGTGAATTACAACAATAATGGAAGTGATACACAATCGAATGGACCTGGTTTTTCTACTCAAGATGCTTCAAATTCTAAAGGATGGCGTCAAGATGCGGTAGCGACCTATCAAAAACGTTTTGAGGACAAGACAAAAAAATTGG
>CAZOHO010000165.1:0-4004 GCA_964579755.1 uncultured Flavobacterium sp. | reverse complement strand
AAATGCCCGCAGAAAAATTCGAAATGTGGAAAAAGAAAGCGGCAGCCAACAAACCGAAACCAAAACCAGTAAAAATCGATGATTTTGACGACGAATTGGATGGTAAATATTACATCAAAAACAAATTAGACTAAGATACAGAACTCCTGAAAAACAGGAGTTTTTTTATTCATTCCACAAAACTATGAGAAAAACCATTTTTACCTTACTGTGTATAATGCTAACTGCAACTGTATTTTCACAAGCTCCAGCTGCATTTACAAAAGAAAATATTGCCGTAAACGCACTTTTAAACGGGACTTTGTATACGCCAATAAAGCAAAGTAAAAAACCAAATTTGGTCATTCTCATTGCAGGTTCAGGACCAACAGATCGAGATGGAAATCAAAAAATGATGCCCAATAATTCTTTAAAATTATTAGCCGAAGCAGTAGCCAATAACGGCATTGCCGTTTACAGTTATGACAAACGAATCTTTGCTCAAATGGCGGCTGGCAAACTAGACGAAGCCAGTCTATCTTTCGATAATTTCATTGACGATGCCAAAGCAGTGCTTTTGTATTTCAAAAACCAAAAAAAGTACCACACCATTACCATCGCTGGACATAGCGAAGGAGCCTTAATTGGTATGGTGGCGGCCAATGGCAATGCCGATGCGTATATCTCAATTGCTGGAGCAGGTCGACCTATCGACGAGGTTTTGTTAGAGCAAATTGGAAAACAGGCCCCTTTCTTAAAAGAAGAAGTAGAGAAAGACTTGGCTACTTTAAAAAGTGGAAATACCTTCGAATTGAAAAATCAAATGCTAGCTTCTTTATTTAGAGCGAGTGTACAACCGTATATGATTTCATGGATCAAATACAATCCACAAACCGAAATCAAAAAACTAAACATCCCAACCCTACTAATCAATGGCGACAAAGACATTCAAGTAAGTGTGAATGATGCGCAACTATTATATCAAGCAAAATCAGATGCCCAACTCAAAATCATTTCCAATATGAATCATATTTTTAAAGAAATCAAAGGAGATGATACTGAAAATAAGGCTTCCTACACGAATCCTGATTTACCTATCAGCAAAGAATTACCATCGGTACTAACAGCTTTTATTCAATCATTATAAATTGTAACATTTCTTGCATAAAACATACTAATAACCCAATCTAAATAATTCAAAATGAAAAAATCAATTATTGCACTTGCTTTGGTGGCTTTTCTTTGGAACAGCAACGCAGCTAACGCACAAAAAAAGACAAATCCTACACAAGATATTAAAGTGGGTATCGACCTAATCGACGTAAAAGACGACAAGGTAAAAGTAACTGTACAAGCACCAAAAATAACAGCTGATAAAATCACATACAGCATTCCTAAAATTGTCCCTGGAACCTATTCCGAAGACAATTACGGAAAAAATGTAGAAGATTTTAAAGCTTTTGACTCTAAAGGAACTGCACTAGCTGTAACTAAAACAGATGACAATACGTGGTCGATTTTGAATGCTAAAAATTTAGCTAAAATTACCTACTTAGTGAATGACACTTTCGATACTGAAAAAGGAGGAAGCTTTGGAACCGATATTTTTTCACCTGCGGGTACCAATATCGATGCCGGAAATAATTTTATGCTCAATACCCATGGATTTGTTGGCTACTTCCAAGACAAAAAAGACCTTCCGTACCAAGTGAGCATCACACATCCTGAAACACTTTGGGGAGCGACTTCCATGATTGACACCGATGCGAGTAAAACCAAAGATGTATTCAACACACCGCGTTATGCCGAATTGGTAGAAAATCCAATCATGTATGCCAAACCCGACTACACTACTTTCAATGTAAACGGAATGGACATCCAAATTGCAGTCTATTCTCCTTCGGGAAAAGTAACTGCCGAAAGCATTACTCCTGAAATGAAAAAAATGATGACGGCTCAAAAAACATTTTTGGGCAATATCAATTCGACTAAAAAATACAGCGTATTACTCTACCTTTCTTCAATGAAACCAGATGATGCCAAAGGCTTTGGTGCTTTGGAACACCCAACAGCAACCACAGTAGTTTTACCTGAAATGATGCCACTAGAAGAGTTACAAAAATCCATGATTGATGTAGTATCACACGAATTTTTCCATATTGTAACGCCTTTAACCATTCATTCTAACGAAATTCAATACTTTGATTACAACGCACCAAAAATGTCTCAACACTTATGGATGTATGAAGGAGTAACCGAATACTTTGCTAATTTGTTCCAAATCAATCAAGGTCTAATCGACGAAGCCGAATTTTATACGCGTATGGCAGAAAAAATCGAACAGTCTAAAAGACTTGATGATACCATAGCTTTCACCACTATGAGTGCTAACGTATTAAAAAGTCCGTACAAAGAACAATACTTAAACGTCTACCAAAAAGGGGCTTTAATTGGTATGTGTATCGACATCATCATCCGTGAAAAAAGCAATGGCGAAAGAGGTATTTTAAACTTGATGCAACAGTTATCAAAAGAATATGGCGTACACAAAGCATTCAAAGACGAAGAGTTATTTGCTAAAATCACAGCGCTTACCTATCCAGAAGTAGGGAACTTTTTAAGTACCTATGTTTCAGGGTCTACTCCTATTCCTTACGAGATTTTCTTAGCCAAAGTGGGTGTAAGCAAATCAAAAGACAAAAAAGCGGGTAACGTATTCCTAAAAGGACAAACACCTTATATTACTGTAGATAAAACTACCAAAGAAATTTTGGTAAGATCAAACACTGATTTAATCGATTTCTACAAAAACTTGGATTTGAGAGCCAACGATATTATAATGGCTGTCAATGACAAAGCCTATACACTAGACAACATCTATGATATGATTGGCGAAAGTGAAAACTGGAAAGAAAACGATGCGATTACCATCAAAATCAAAAGAGACGGTAAAGAACAAATTCTAACCGGAAAAGTAAGCTTACCGTATGAAGAAATAGAAGGTTTACAAGCAACTGATGCAACTAAAGCCAACTTAAAAAATGCTTGGTTAAAAGGATAAAAATAAAATCCTTTTCCAAAATCCCAATTTAGAAATAGATTGGGATTTTTTTTTGCAATTCAATCTCGCTTTCCAACAATTTTCATTATTTTGCGCCAAAATAAATCAACAATGAAAAAAATTAGTATCGCTTTCGTAACAATGACACTATTGTTTGCTTGTTCCGAAAAAAATTTGGAAAACAATTTACATTTAACAGGAAATATCAAAGGATTAAAAACAGGAACCTTGTATGTACAACGAGTGAATAACAATAAACTAATCGCATTAGATACCATTGCTATTGACGGCAATTCGAATTTTGAAACCAATATCGAGTTAAAATCACCTGAAATGCTATATTTATTTCTAGACAGAGGCGTGAGCAACTCTTTAGACAATAATTTATTATTCTTTGCAGAGCCAGGAAATATAAATATCGAAACCAACCTTGAGAACTACATTGCCGATGCTAAAGTAACGGGATCTAAAAACCAAGATTTATATTATGAATACAAAAAAGTAGATCGACGTTTTCAAGACGAGAGTTTAACTTTAATCGAAAGAAAGTTCAAAGCATTGAAAAGTAAAAATGAAAGTGAAGTAGCTAGTATTACAGCAAAACAAGAGTCAAATATTAAAAGAAAGTATTTGTATGCTACTAATTTTGCTATCAACAATAAAGAATACGAAGTAGCTCCTTATATCGCACTTTCTGAAATCTACGATATCAACATGAAGTACTTAGATACCATTCAGAAATCAATGTCGCCTAAAGTAGCCCAATCACTTTACGGAAAAAAATTAACTGAGTACATTGCTGCGGTCAAAAAACAACAATAAAGAATCTCCAAAAACAAAAAACCGTCATAACAATTGACGGTTTTTTTTATGTCTTTTTATAAAATAAAAAAACCATAACTTTCGTTATGGTTTTTGGAGCCGGCGGAGGGACTCGAACCCACGACCTGCTGATTACAAATCA
>CAZOHO010000164.1:0-4006 GCA_964579755.1 uncultured Flavobacterium sp. | reverse complement strand
CGCTTTATTTTGCCAAAACTTCGGGGACAACTTCGGGGGCAAAATACATTCCGTTAACCAAGGAATCCATGCCGTACCATATCGAAGCAGCTCGCAATGCTATTTTGCATTACATTCACGAAACAGGAAACGCCGATTTTGTGGATGGAAAAATGATTTTCCTACAAGGAAGTCCTATTTTAGAAGAAAAAAACGGAATAAAATTGGGGCGTTTGTCTGGAATTGTCGCGCATTTTGTTCCAAAATATTTACAAAAAAATCGCATGCCATCTTGGGAAACCAATTGCATTGAAGATTGGGAAACTAAAGTCAATGCCATTGTTGAGGAAACGTTCAACGAAAACATGGCGGTGATTTCTGGAATTCCCTCTTGGGTTCAAATGTATTTTGAAAAATTGCAGCAAAAAGGAGGGAAGCCTGTTGGCGAAATCTTCAAAAATTTCAATTTATTTATTTACGGCGGAGTCAATTACGAACCCTACCGTGCCAAATTCGAAAATTTAATCGGTCGAAAAGTGGATTCAATTGAGCTATTTCCAGCTTCGGAAGGATTTTTTGCTTACCAAGATTCGCAGAAGGAAAAAGGCATGTTGTTGTTGTTGAATTCAGGAATTTTCTATGAATTTATCAAAAGCGATGAATTTTCAAATGAAAATCCGCGTCGTTATACCATTGGCGAAGTAGAATTAGGGGTGAATTACGTTTTGATTTTATCTACCAATGCGGGACTTTGGGGTTATAACATTGGCGATACCGTTCAGTTTACGAGTTTACAACCGTATCGAGTGATAGTTTCAGGCCGTATCAAACATTACATTTCTGCTTTTGGAGAACATGTGATTGGTAAAGAAGTAGAAAGTGCTTTGCAAGAAGCTATGGAAGGAACAACAATTCGGGTGAATGAATTTACTGTGGCGCCACAAATCAGCCCTGCCGAAGGATTACCGTATCACGAATGGCTGATTGAATTTGACTCTGAAGCCTCAGGAGAACCTCATAATCTGGATGAATTTGCGTTACAAATAGATGCCGCCATGCGCAAACAAAACGTGTATTATGACGACCTAATTGTGGGTAACGTCTTGCGCCCATTGGTAATTACTAAAGTGCCTAAAAACGGATTTCAAGACTATATGAAATCCATAGGAAAATTGGGTGGTCAGAACAAAATTCCGCGACTGTCTAACGACAGAAAAATAGCAGATGTGCTAAACCCAAAATAAATCCATTATCTTTGCAGGTTAAAAAATATATAAAGATGATAGAAATCAAAAACATTTCGCGCTCACGAGCGCAAGAGTCGTCAGCAGCTATTGAACGACTGTACATTACCATGAGGCATTTATTTAACCGCGGTTTTTACAAGCCGATGGGAGTTTCGGGAGACACTTTACGCGAAGCTTTATTGGCCTTACGACCAGAAATTTACGGAAACATTGCCGATGAAAAAGTAGAACTCAACGGACTTTTGTACGTTATTGAACGTCTTCCTATTGGGATTGAAGAATGTCGATTCATTAACTTAACTTCAGAAGAAGGGTATGCTAAATCGCATTTTAAAGCGATTGTTCCTCCTAAAAGACGTCGTAATTGCTACCGCATTGACGAAGACCAAATGAACGTAGTGATTACTCGTGGACGTTCGGACATTTACGATATTTTGACGCACTTGACCTTTATTTTCATCGAATCGCACAAGATTAAAAACAGAGTGTTGTTAGACGAAGGTGGGGAAGTGTCCCACGATTGGAAAAAATTAGAAATTGCTGCCCAGCAAAACAAAAAATTAACTCAAATTGAGAAAGAGAAAGCGATTTCTCATACCGCTAATATTTTAGGAAGAACCTTCGAAGAAGTTTTAGACATCTACGATGCGTTCGGTTCGGCTACCTCCCCAGATCGTTTTTTACACGTAATTTATTGGTTAGGAAAATTAGCCATTGAAGAAATTGTAGAAAACAACAAACGTACCATCACCTTTAGCCCAGTGTTGAGAGAGCGTTTGGGACACCACATTCACGGCGAAATTTGGGCAACCAACATCAAGGAAGTTTTAAAAGAAAATAATTTATTAAGCAGACCCATCCATGTGATTAGTGCTAATATGCACTCGGTGATGAATTCCATTTTTGCCGTTCCAGCTTTGAAAACGAAGTTCAAAAACCAATCAGATTTCTTTATTTACGAAGAATTGAGTAAGTCTGGAGCCAATGACGTTCGTGATTTGGTTGAAGCGGTTGCCTTGAAACAAGGAATGATTTCGTTGCCAGATACTTCAGGAACGAATATCGATGTTCAGATTTTTGACACTGCCAAAATAGATTGGAACAAAACGTCTTTTCCTAAAGCGGATTTAGGCGGCGAAAAACCAGTGCTAATCGTAATGGATTATGCTTTTGGAGAGCAAGCCTATGAAACGATTGACGAGTTGTTCAAACCCTACAAAAAAGAAACGTTCTTAAACGCCCAGTCGATTTCCATTATGGGAAAAGCGGGAATTTTAGAAGGAGGCAAGGGCGATATTATGATTCCGAATGCCCATATCAACGAAGGAACAGCGGATAATTACTTTTTTGAAAATGAATTAACTGCCGACATGTTTGAAGGGAATGACATTGCAGTTTTTGCAGGACCAATGGTAACTGTTTTAGGAACTTCATTGCAAAACAGGGATTTGTTGAAGTTCTTCCACGAATCGACTTGGAGAGCAATCGGACTAGAAATGGAGGGTGCGTATTATCAAAAAGCCATTCAATCGGCTTCGAGAATTAGAAAAAGTGTGCCTAAAGACATCAAAGTGCGCTATGCGTATTATGCTTCTGATAACCCATTAGAAACCGGAAGTACATTAGCTTCAGGAGGCTTAGGAACAACAGGAGTAAAACCAACGTATTTGATTACGATCAAAATTTTGGAACAAATTTTTAATATAAAATAAACAGTAATGAAACGAATACTTATAACAGGAGCGGCGGGATTTTTAGGGTCGCATCTTTGTGACCGATTTATAAAAGAAGGCTATTTTGTTATAGGGATGGACAATTTGATTACAGGCGATTTGAAAAATATCGAGCATTTATTCAAGCTCGAAAACTTCGAATTTTACCACCACGACATCACTAAATTTGTTCACGTTCCAGGGAAGTTGGATTACATTTTGCATTTTGCTTCGCCAGCAAGTCCGATAGATTATTTAAAAATCCCAATTCAAACCCTAAAAGTTGGTTCTTTAGGAACACATAATTTATTAGGATTGGCGCGCGTGAAAAAAGCACGTATTTTGATTGCTTCGACTTCTGAAGTGTACGGCGATCCATTGGTACACCCACAAACCGAAGAATACTATGGTAATGTAAACACTATTGGACCAAGAGGAGTGTATGACGAAGCCAAACGTTTCCAAGAATCGATTACTATGGCGTATCACACCTTTCACGGCGTAGAGACTCGTATTGTCCGAATTTTTAATACGTATGGACCAAGAATGCGCCTCAATGACGGACGAGTAATTCCTGCGTTTATTGGGCAAGCCATTCGCGGAGAGGATTTAACCATTTTTGGCGACGGAATGCAAACACGTTCTTTCTGTTATGTGGATGACCAAGTAGAAGGGATTTATAGACTTTTGCATTCCGATTATGTGTATCCAGTGAATATTGGGAATCCAGATGAAATTACCATTAAAGATTTTGCTGAAGAAATCATCAAATTAACGGGTACGAATCAAAAAGTAGCCTATCATCCGTTGCCTGTTAACGACCCTTTACAGCGTCAACCTGACATTAGCAAAGCCAAAGAATTATTGGGCTGGGAGGCCAAAGTAGGGCGTGCTGAAGGAATGAAAATCACCTATGAATATTTCAAATCTTTATCTCTAGAAGAACTCTCGAAAGAGGAACACAAAGATTTTTCGAATTATATTAAATAACTTTTTATTGGCTTTTAAATAAAAATAATTTTTAAAAATTAATTATAATTTCCGTTCAAAAGCCATTATTTTTGCACC
>CAZOHO010000163.1:0-4070 GCA_964579755.1 uncultured Flavobacterium sp. | reverse complement strand
CCACCGCTATTAATTACATTGTCAAAACGTCCTTTCCAAACAAATTGAGTAGCCGAAACTAATTCGACCAAATCATTAGTCACGATTTTTTCACCACTAATTTTATGGGCATCAATAACTAAACAATGTCTGTCGTCTGTTGTTATTATTACATTAGGCAACACCGTAAATGCCGCCTCTCCTACTCGCTTGGCAGCAATATGCGTAATGGTTTCGGTCATTCCGTAAGTTTCATAAATCTGAGACGGAATTGTAACTAACTCCTGCTCTAACGACTTATTGACTTTGGCACCACCAATGATTAACTTTTTAATTCGGTGCAAGTCTTTCAACGAGTTTTTAGCCTGCAAAGGCACCATCCCACAAAAATCAAACGTTCCCTTCACTCCTTCTAAAGGATGTGAACTTGGTGCCACAAATTCCATATCTAGACCCAAGATAAAGGCTCTTACAAACATCATTTTACCTGCCACATAATCTGTTGGTAAACAATGCAATACTTTTTGCCCTGGTTGTAAATCGAAAAAGTCCCCTGTTGCTAAGGCCGAATTGACCATCGCTTGTTTGTCAACACGAATGATTTTTGGAGCTCCCGTAGAACCCGATGTGTTGATTTCTAAATAGGGTTTTGGATCAAACCAATCCAAAATAAAGATTCCTAACGGTTTTTCATAATACGACCCTTCTTTAATAAAAGAATACGCCACTCGCAATAAATCCTCTTTAGTAAAACTAAAACCGTTTAATTTAAACCTATTGTGAACATTTTGATACGTTACATTATTCATCTCATATAAATTTAGTTGTGATTGACTTTATTAATTTTTCCTGTAAGTTGTTCTTTCCAATTTGTCCATTGGTACTTCCGTGCAAAAAGCACAAGCAAGATAGGAAAAATTACAACAACAGGCAACAGCACATCTATCAGACTGCTTGGATTAGAAACGTCTTTCAAAATAGCATACGTTTGAAAGGCAGACCAATCGGAGGTGACCAGTACCGCTCCAATAAAATTATTGGCAAAATGAAATCCTAAAGCCAGCTCCATTCCTTCATCCATTAAGGTAGTAACTCCTAGGAACAAACCTGTACCTATATAATAAATTAAAATGCTGTAACCCATTTTATCCACTTCGGGATTAGCGATGTGGAGAAAGCCAAAAATCAAAGAAGTCATCAACAAGGGAAACCATTTATTGTGTGCTAAATTGCCAAAACCTTGCATTAAATACCCTCTAAAAATCAATTCTTCACTCCCTATTTGAAAAGGAAATAACACCAATCCTATTGCGAATAAAATCAAAAAAGGAACCCCCTGAAATTGAAGGACAAAATCTTCTGGATTTAGCACGTAAAAGATTGCGGTACTTCCTAATGTAAAACCAGCCCAAAGCGAAAAAGAAAAACCCACTCTTTTCCAGTCGATACTTGCTCTAGAAGTGACAATAGACAATAGCGATTGATGGTGTAGGTTGCGAAGTACAAAATAGATTCCGCCAAATACAAACACAAATGAAAAAAGCAACAAAAACAAAGTAAAATTGGGTTCTAAAAAATGCATCATTGCTGCATTCGAATCGGGGTATTTTTTCTTGTGTACCAAGGTTTCGTACAAAACTCCCATCAATAAAGGGAGCTGTCCAATTAGCGAAGCGCCAAAAAGCAAGACCGAACCAAAGAGGTATTTCCAAAATTTGTTTTCTGACCGTATTCCTTGTTCTATAAACATCGTGTAATTGAAAGTTTCACAGCTCTAAAATACGTTTTTAATTGCAATTTTCTTTACTTCGCGAAAAATTTAAAAACGATGATACAAATATACCATAACCCACGTTGTGGAAAATCAAGAAATTGTTTAGCATTTGTTACTGAAAAAGAACAAAATATTGAAATTATAAAATATCTTGACACTCCACCAACAAAGGCAGATATTGTAAAATTACTCCAAAAATTAAACCTAAAACCGATACAATTAATTAGAACAAAAGAAAGTATTTGGATAGAAAATTATAAAAATAAAACCCTAACTGATGATGCTATCATTCAAGCCATGGCAGAACATCCCATACTAATCGAAAGACCTATAGTAATTAAAGGCGATAAAGCCATCATTGGAAGAATACCTGAAGAGGTGGCTCAATTCATCTAAAAAAGTAATATTAACTTTTTTTTATGATTTACCCAATGTAACCATTTACTCTTTTTAGAGTCTAAACTCAATAACTAAAATCATTATTGATGAAAAAAATAAATGCTATCGCATTAATTGTATTGCTTTTGAGCAGTATACTAAGTTTTGGTCAACAAGCACCAAATGTAAAAGCCAAATTAAAAATAACAGGAAGGGTTATTGAAAAAACAAGTAGACAACCTTTAGAATATGCTACTATTACACTTCGATTACCTAACAATCCGAAAGCCGTTACAGGAGGAATTACCAACAATAAAGGAGAATTTTCTGTTGATGTAGCTGCTGGAACGTACGATATTACGGTGGAGTTTATCTCATTTAAACCTACCGAAATCAAAGGAAGAAGTTTTGAATCCAATACCAATTTAGGAACTATTCCATTAAACGAAGATGCAGCTCAATTGAGCGAAGTAGTCGTTCGTGCCGAAAAAACAACCATTGAAATTAAACTAGACAAAAAAGTATTTAATGTTGGAAACGATTTAATGGTAAAAGGTGGAACTGTTAGTGATGTTCTTTCTAACATTCCATCCGTATCGGTTGACGTAGAAGGAAATGTAAGTTTGAGAGGTAACGAAAATGTGAAAATCTTAATTGATGGAAAACCATCGAATGCTATCAATATTACTGAAGCGTTGCGTATCATTCCAGCAGACGCTATTGATAAAGTAGAAGTCATTACCAATCCATCGGCGCGTTATGATGCTGAAGGTAGTGGAGGTATTTTGAATATCGTTTTAAAAAAAGGAAAAAATCTAGGTTTCAACGGAACTTTCATTGCTACAGGTGGCATTCCAGATAATAACGGTTTGAGTGGTAATGTTAACTACAAAACTAAAAATATGAGTTTGTTTACTACTCAAGGTTATAGCTTTAGAAGTAATCCTGGAAATATGATCAACGAAACTACTTATTATAATTCAGATAATTCAATACGTAATTTCATTGTTGAACCAAGAGAAAATGACCGATACGGAAAAGGGTATAATGGGAATTTTGGTGTTGATTTAGCGATTGACAAGAACACTTCTTGGACAAATACCATCAATTATCGAAATAATAATGGAGACAACACCGATACTGTTTTTCAAAATTACTTTACTGCTACTAATGTTTTCGATTATACTAAAAACCGAATTAACAAAGAAAATAGTGATAGTGAGAATATAGAATACACTACTAATTTTACTAAAAACTTTAAGAAATCGGGACATAAATTCAGTATTGACGGTTCCATTTCATCTAATGATGATACGAACATTGCAGTAGTTACCGAAACTGGTACAAATACCAATACAACCAAATTAGACAACACAATTAACAACCAAAAACAAGATCGAATTTTGGTTCAAAGTGACTATGTATTACCTCTAGGAAAAGGAAGTCAATTTGAGGCTGGATACCGTGGTGATTTTTCAAAATTAGTAACGGATTATCAAGTTAAAAATGAAGGGGTTATCAATCCAAACTTCACTAATGTATTGGAATACAAAGAAAAAGTAAACGCTTTATACACTCAATATGGTTTTAAACAAAATAAAGTATCAGTCCTTTTAGGTTTGCGCTATGAAGATTCCAATATTGAGATCAATCAATTAGCTACTGCTGATTTTAATTCCAAAAAATACGGTAACTTATTTCCAAGTGCTTTCTTAACCTATGAAATTTCAGATAAAAGTAGTACTTCTATCAGTTACAGTAAAAGAATTCAGAGACCAAGAGGAAGAATGTTAAATCCATTCAGTAACCTATCCAGTAATATCAATATTTTTGTAGGTAATCCAGATTTAGATCCGTCTATGACTGATGCAATTGATTTTGGATATATCAAACGTTGGTCAAAATTAACTTTAAGTACTTCATTGTATTACAACAAAAC
>CAZOHO010000162.1:255-4094 GCA_964579755.1 uncultured Flavobacterium sp. | reverse complement strand
TCGTCGGGCTCATAACCCGAAGGTCACAGGTTCGAGTCCTGTTCCCGCTACTAAACAGGAACCATCTTCATTTTGAGGATGGTTTTTTTCTTTTTTACCATTGTATGTATTTGAAAATCTGTTAGTTAACTCAAATAATTTACTTGTTTTTGAGGTTCGATAATTTCTGTTTTTGATTGAATAAAGTAAACCTGTTGGAAACAGCAAAGATTGGAACCTTCTTTTTTTATTATAATCTAAAGAAGTATAGAATTTACTGGGGTTCTCAGCGATTTTTAAAAAATATTTCATTCCTTTTTCAAGGTTCGATTTTTTTGAAGGCATAAATTCTAAATCTTTTACTTTTTGGTCTATCTCTTCCTTTAGTTTTTTGCCTTGTCTATCAAAAATATCTTTTGAGATTTCATTCATGGCATAACGAAATTCCATTTTATCATACGCTTCTTCCAAGTCATTTATATCTCTTGACAATACTCTTTTTCGCTCCGAAAGATTCGCCATATCATCTTCCATTATTTTCTTCAATTGGACAGAGAACAAATCGTGTAATTCTTTTGAAAAGGCAAACTGATTTAAAACACCGTAAAACTGTTCATGTACCCCTTTGTTGAAAGAGCGATTAGACGTTTCAGCATTTAAAGTCTTATTGCAGCAATTGCACTTATAATAATAAATCTGTTTTGACTTATTTAAATACGATGTCATTGTATTATCACAATCTGCACACAATAGAAATTTAGGTGCTAATGGAGTAGCCTCTTTCCCTGAAAGTTTAGCAACACCTAATTGTTTTGAATGGGTTAAGAGTCGTTGCAATTGATTAAACTCTCTCAAAGTTATCAGAGGTTCCCAATTACCTTTTACTACTTTCCCTTCCAATAGCGAATTGGATATTCTTCCTGTATAAAATTGGTTTCTCCACATCTCAGAAATTCGTTGCTTTGAAATTCTTACTCCTTTAGTGTCCAACCATTTTATAATTTCTGAGTCGGGATAACCTTCATAAATTTTCTTTTTAAAGGCTTCTTTCAAAAATTTGCCTTCTTCGTTGATTTTTATTTCCTGAAAAGCTTGAACTTTACTTGGATCGGTAACTCTTGGCCCATAATGGTCATAACCTCTCGGAGTTCTACCAAATACTTTTCCATTCTCTAAAGCATTAATCAATCCAGGAATAATAGTATCTTGTCTGCTAAAGTTTTCTTTCTGCGCATATAGCAATTGGGTAGAAAATTCATTCTCTGCCCGCTCATTAAACGTATGATTGTTTGTACTTACAGAATACAGATATACATTGAAATCTTTTCTTAAACTCACAAATAGCTGAATATGCTCTGCTCCTGCTCTACCAAATCTACTTGGAGACCAAATTAAAATCATTTTAGGTCTTTTTGAAGCTGGAGTCCTTTTTATTTTTTCCATCAACTCACGAAGCGTACTCTGAGTATTGATTCGTTTTGAGCTTTCGTATTCGGCATCAAACTCTTCAGTAATAATTAGGTTATTCTCTTTAGCAAAAGATTTAATCTTATTTACCTGAGTTTCTATACTTCCATTATTAACAAACTGGTCTTTTGTAGATACTCTAGTGTAAGACCAAACTATAGCGTTGTTAAAATCACTAAGTATTAAATTCTTCTTTTTCATCTTTGTATTTTTCGTAAACTAATTTTGTTAATTGATATAACTGCTTTGAAAACTCAAAAGCAGTTTCTTTTGAAAGCACTGTTTGTAAATTTGGTGCGATTGCAATAATCGTTTCATAATCCAATAGAAACTCTAATCCACTAGATTGGAAATTTTGTTGGTCCATACCGTGTTGAGATAAACACGGGCTGAATTATCAGGGACCGATTGAGTGCTACAATATCCATATACTAGGTTTTAATAGTTACTTTAAAATTATCTTGAGCTCTAGTTTCAATCAAAATTTTGGCTCCTAAAGGCAATTTATTATTCAAAAAGAACTTAGCAAGCTCTTCTGCTTTTTTATGCTGTTCCGTTATCGTAAATACTTTAACATCTCCTTCTTTTTCTAACTCTATCTCTAGTAATTTAGGACGGTCAAAAAACAAAACCCTTCTTAATTGATTTTCTAATGATGACAAATAATCCAAATCAGCTTCTCTTTTCTGAATTTGAAATCCAACAATTTTTTCTAACAGTGGAACCAAAGGGATTGAAATCAGCGTTTTCCTAAAACACAAATTATTTAAATCCGATGTAAGACTAACTGAATTTATATTAAAAAAATGCTCTCCTGTTTTAGGGCAATAAATCAAAGAAATAAGATTGCTTTTTTCGAAAAGACAAGTTTTAATTGCTTCAGTAAAAGGATTGATATCTTTTCTAAAGACAGTGTTCATAATAGGTTCAAATCCCAAGAAGTGTTTTATCCAATTCTTATCTAATTCGTGTAATTCTTTATTAGTCTCTAATTCTCTTTTAAGTACCTTATCTGCATACTTTTCTTCCAATGGTTTTTTCCAAATATCAGATGCAAGTGTCGCTATACGTTTTGTATCTAAACCTATTTCCGCTAATTCATTTACAATTAATATCCATAATGCTTCTGGAATATTCAAGAATCCCTTTTGGTCTCTTTCTAAAAATGGAATAATTTGCTTTGACTTCCAAAAACTGACCTGTTTTGAGGTCAATCCGATATTAGGAGCAAGAATGAATTTGTCACTCAAAATTTCTCCTAATCGAATATAATCATTTCTTTTCATACTTTCTTAATTTATGTTAAAAAATAAATAGTTGTTCTAACATGTGCGAAGTTATAAATAAATTTTAACTTTGCAATTGAAATTTAAAAATAAATTCAAGATATAATGAAGGGCAATACAATGAAATCAGAAAACACTAATAACTCATTAGGTAATTCAGAAATATACGAAGAACAAAATTCAACCTAAAAATAGGTGCTAAATTCATGCAGATTATGAGCAGAAAGGAAGGTAAACATCAAATCTACCTGACGTAAACCTCAGGTATACCTTATGTATTCCTTAGGTATACCTCAAATATACAAATTAATACTACTAATAAATAAATAAAATGGGTAATTCAAATAACAGAAACATTACTCTGAGTACTAAAGTAACAGCAGAGCAAAAAGCAGAATTTACAAAAATTGCTGCAAAACATAATATCTCTTTATCGGAGTGGAGCGCTAGTATATTAGAAATACACAAAGATTCATATGACAAAATTGGAGACCCTACACTTAGAGAAATTGCTCTTGAAATGGAAATACAAAAAAAGGAACGTGAAATTAAACGACTAAAAGCTCATCTAGAAAGTGCAGACCATAAAGTGCAAGTTGAAATGAAAAGAGCCGATAGTGCCATAACAAGAAGAGATATAGAAGTCTTTAAATGCAAAAAATTGGAACATGAAAATCTTGAACTAAAAACTGAATTAGAAAAAAAGGAAGAAATGTCAAGTAAAAAAATTGACCTTAAAAATAACGACGAAAATAAAACAATACTACTACCTGCTGTGCTATTAAGTGGAATAATTGGAATAGCTTTAGGCAAAAGTTAATCTTTGTATTCCCCAGGTGGAATTCAGAGTGCCTTTATACACGTTTCAATAACTAGAAAAAAAGCCAAATACAACAGCAAAAAAAACATTTTACGTTCTAGCTATTGAATATGTAGAATTTCGTTATGCATTTGCACCCGAAACATCGCGGGATAGAGCAGTAGGCAGCTCGTCAGGCTCATAACCCGAAGATCACTGGTTCGAGTTCAGTTTCCGCTAAACAGAAAAAAACCTCAAGAGAAATCTTGAGGTTTTTTTTAATTTATTAACTAAAAATCCTAAATCTT
>CAZOHO010000162.1:0-245 GCA_964579755.1 uncultured Flavobacterium sp. | reverse complement strand
AATTGACTGGTTTAGTTCATAACCAAGAGAGTACTTTCAAAATTATTAACTAAATGTTCTCTTAGTAAAAGTCCAATTTGGTTTGAAGACATACATTATTAGGAAACCTTAAAAATCTCAATTTTGTCAAGACCATTTAACTATCAAAAAAAATCAAGTGGCTAAGGTAAATTTAATTTATTGCATACAGTTTTTAAACTCTTTCAACATCATGAATTTTTTAATTTCTTTTTCTGAAATTTCAG
>CAZOHO010000161.1:0-4190 GCA_964579755.1 uncultured Flavobacterium sp. | reverse complement strand
GAAAACGAATTAAACACACTACTAACAATGAACATTTCTATTGGAAACGACCACGCCGGTCCAGAGTATAAAAAAGCAATTGTGGCTATGCTTGAAGCAAAAGGTCACCAAATCACTAATTACGGAACCGATTCTTTTGATGCAGTAGATTACCCAGATTTAGCACATCCTGTAGCTCAAGATGTGGAAGAAGGAAAAGCTGATTTTGGTATTGTGATTTGCGGTAGTGGTAATGGAATTGCTATGACGGTGAATAAACATCAAAAAGTGCGCGCCGCTTTGTGTTGGATGAAAGAAATTGCTGCTTTAGCGCGTTTACATAATGATGCTAATGTAATTAGTATTCCAGCTCGTTATACTTCTATTCCTCAGGCAGTAGAAATGGTAGAAACGTTTTTAAACACTGAATTTGAAGGCGGAAGACATCAAAACCGCGTGAATAAAATTGCTTGTCAATAAATATAAATTAAGTTTTGATTATACAGTACTAATCCCAGTAGTAGCTGAATAATAAGAATCCCATAAAACTTCCAAAGGAAACTTCTTTTGGAAGTTTTGTGTTTAAATATCCACATTCCAATTCCAGCACCCAGACTTCCTCCTAAAAAAGTCCAGAAAAGTAAAGTGTTTTCGGAGATTCTTCGTTTTTTCTTTCGAGCTAAATATTTATCGTAACCTACCATAATGAAGCTCAAAACAGAAATGGTTGAAAAATAATAATATAAAATCAGCATGAGAGTAGAAATGTGAGGTAAAGATATTATTTTCGTGACACAATATATTTATTACCTATGACCAACATTCAATTCATCGCAAAATCGGTGGCTACAGCCCCTGTTAATATTCAAAAAACAGTTCAATTATTAAACGAAGATTGCACGATTCCGTTTATTTCGCGATATCGAAAAGACCAAACGGGAAATTTAGACGAGGTGGTAATTGAACAAATTGCTAAATTGAACAAGCAATACGATGAGTTAATCAAACGAAAAGAAAGTATTCTCAAAACCATCGAGGAGCAAGGACAACTTTCGCCTGAATTAGCTAAAAAAATTCAAGATAGTTTTGATTTACAGGAGTTGGAAGATTTGTATTTGCCTTTCAAAAAGAAGAAAAAAACCAAGGCCGATGTGGCGCGTGAGAATGGTTTAGAGCCTTTGTCTACGATCATTATGGCGCAAAACAACGATAATATTGATTTTATTTCGACCCAATACATCAATGATAATGTGATTAACGAAGAAGCCGCTTTGCAGGGCGCGCGTGACATTATTGCGGAATGGATTAACGAAAACATTCACGTTCGTCAACAGTTGCGACGTTTGTTTCAGCGAAAAGCAACCATTAGCACGAAGGTGGTAAAAACCAAAAAAGAAGACGAAGCCGCACAAAAATTTTCGCAATATTTTGATTGGTCAGAGCTCTTGAGTAAAACACCGCCACATCGATTGATGGCGATGTTGCGTGCCGAAAACGAAGGTTTTGTGAAATTAAAAATCGAAGTAGATATTGATGAGGCCTATGATATCATTGACGAAATTATTTTGAAGCGTCAAAACGATACCACTCCACACATTCAATTAGCCATTGAAGACAGTTATAAACGGTTGTTGCAACCCGCGATTGCTAATGAAACCTTGCAAGAAGCTAAAGCCAAAGCCGACGCCAATTCGATTCAGGTTTTTGCAACTAATTTAGGGCAGCTTTTATTGGCGCCACCTTTGGGAGAAAAACGAATTTTAGCAATTGATCCAGGGTATCGTTCAGGTTGTAAAATAGTCTGTTTGGACGAAAAAGGCGATTTGTTGTACAACGAAACGATTTACCCGCACGCACCTCAAAACGAAGAGGCTATGGCAATGAAAAAAATCCGTTCGATGGTCAATTCCTATAAAATTGATGCGATTGCTATTGGAAACGGAACCGCTTCGCGCGAAACCGAATTTTTTGTCAAAAAAATTGCTTTCGATAAGGAAGTTCAGGTTTTTGTGGTTTCTGAGGCGGGTGCTTCGGTTTATTCGGCATCGAAAATTGCCCGAGAAGAATTCCCTAATTATGATGTTACCGTTCGGGGTTCGGTTTCTATTGGACGTAGATTAAGCGATCCTTTGGCGGAGTTGGTAAAAATTGATCCAAAAGCCATTGGCGTAGGCCAATACCAACACGATGTAGATCAAAACAAACTAAAAGAAGAATTAGACGCTACCGTGATTCGTTGTGTCAACTCGGTGGGAATTAACATCAATACTGCAAGCAAGCATTTGTTGAGTTATGTGAGTGGAATAGGAGAGAAGTTGGCTGAAAATATAGTCCAATACCGTTCCGAAAATGGGCCATTTGACGATCGAAAACAACTGAAAAAAGTGCCTCGATTGGGCGAAAAAGCCTTCCAACAAGGAGCTGCTTTTATCCGAATTAAAGAAGGAAAAAATCCGTTAGACAATTCGGCGGTGCATCCTGAAGCCTATCCGATTGTAGAAGAAATGGCAAAAGATTTGAAGCTTTCGGTGAACGAATTAATTGGCAACAAAGACAAAACGGCTTTAATCAAACCTGAAAATTACACCACGTCAGAAATTGGTTTGTTGACTTTGAAAGATATTATTAAAGAATTGGAGAAACCAGGTTTAGACCCAAGAAAATCCGCTAAAATATTTGAGTTTGACCCGAATGTCAAGTCTATAAAAGACTTAAAATCAGGAATGATTTTACCGGGAATAGTGAATAACATTACCAATTTTGGTTGCTTCGTGGATATTGGAATTAAAGAAAGTGGTTTGGTTCACATTTCCCAACTTAAGGCCGGTTTTGTGAGCGATGTGAATGAGGTGGTAAAATTACACCAACACGTTGAGGTAAAAGTAACTGAAGTGGATGAAGACCGCAAACGAATTCAATTGACCATGATTTTGTAAAAACAAAAAACCCAAGTTATTAACTCGGGTTTTTTATTAGAATATACAAAGAACTACTCTTTAGTTTCTTCTTCTTTTTTAACAGCAGATGAATCGTCTTTAGCAGCGTTTTTAAATTCTTTAATTCCGCTTCCTAAACCTTTCATTAGTTCTGGAATTTTTTTACCTCCAAAAAGCAATAATACAACTGCTAGTATAATAAGGATTTCTGTAACACCTAATCTTCCCATGATTTACTATTTTAATGCCGAAGCAAATTTGTTTAAAAATGAAGTACAAATGTATATAGAATTAGTGAATCGCAATTCTTTTTTCATCATTTATTTGGTTTTAAAAGCGTTAAAATTGTATTAAAATGTGATTTAGTAGTCTTTGTACTTCTAAAAAGTATGCCTTAGTTTCAAAGCTAATAATTGTTTATATTTGTTCAATAAACCAAAAACAATGTCTAAAAAGGGATTAAAAAGACAGCAATTAAAAGAAAATCTATTCAACAAAAGGCGTTTAATCATTTTAAACGAAGACACTTTTGAGGAAACATTTTCGTTAAAACTGACCTTAATGAATGTTTTTGTAGTGGTGAGTTTAAGTGCTATTTTCATCATTTTTGTGACCACTTTTATTATCGCTTTTACTCCTTTACGCGAGTTTATTCCGGGATATTCCTCTTCTAAATTAAAACGTGACGCTACAGAATTAGCCCTAAAATCAGATTCTTTGACTCAGGCTTTGGAACACAATGAAGCCTATATTAAATCACTTAAAAAAGTGTTGACGGGCGAGTTAGAGTTTGCTAAATTTAATAAAGATTCAATTCTTTCTTCGGTAGAAGTAGCTCCAGTAGAAGGGAATTTATCAGCTTCAAAGGAAGAATTAGAATTGCGAAAAAGAGTAACCAAAGAAGAGCAACACCCTTCCTCAAAGAATAAATAAAACCAACAGCATGTCTATAAAATCTATTGCGGCTCGATTATTTGCACGCCAAGTGGTGAAAAAAACACGGGCTTGGACTACAAATCCTGTAGCAACCCAAAATAAGGTTTTCCAAGAATTAATTCGTCAAGCGAAAAACACGCAATTTGGATTGGACCATCATTTTAACCAAATACAAACCCCTGCTGATTTTGCCCAACATGTTCCGGTTCGCGATTATGAAGAACTGAAACCCTATGTGGAGCGAGTGGTGAAAGGGGAAGAGAACGTACTTTGGAAAGGGAAACCGCTTTATTTTGCCAAAACTTCGGGGACAACTTCGGGGGCAAAATACATTCCGTT
>CAZOHO010000160.1:0-4311 GCA_964579755.1 uncultured Flavobacterium sp. | reverse complement strand
AGAATTCTGAAAATACCTCCTCCTCCATTATTGATTAGAATAATTTTGAAGTTCTTCGGAATATAATTGTTCCAAAGCGCATTAGTGTCATACAAAAAACCAACATCTCCGGTGATAAAAGTAGTCTGTTTTTGATTGGCTACAGCCGCTCCGATAGCGGTTGAAGTGGCGCCATCGATTCCACTCGTTCCTCGATTACAATACACTTCAATAGACGCATCTATTGGAATTAATTGTGCATATCGAATCGCTGAACTATTACTGATTTGCAATTGGCTATTTTTAGGCAATTGAGGAATCAGTTGTTCAAAAACTTTAAAATCTGAAAAAGGAATAGTTGACAAATAATTGTCGTGTTTTGCCTTTCTACTTTGTTTAACGTGGTCCAATCGCTGTGCATAATCACTTGCGATTGGTTTTGTCAGCGGAATAAATTGATTGAAAAATGCTTGCGGACTAATTTCAAAATGGTGACTCAACACACCGAAAGTATCGTAAGCACGTAATGTATCAATATGCCAATGGTGTTTGGGTTGGTATTTTCGTAAAAAAGCTTTGATACGTTTAGAAACTATCATTCCACCAAAAGTCACCAGTATTTCTGGTTGAAAATTCTCAAAATCCTCCGTAGTGAAAGGCGTAATTATCGTATCAATATTCGCAATAAAACTAGGATGATGTACATTAGAAGTCGTCTCTGTCAATACTACTATCGAAGAATCATTTGCTAAAAAATTGATATTTTCTTCATCAATAGCATCAGGTTCATTTACTCCGACTAATACCATTTTTCGGGAAGCTTGGTTCCAAATATCAGCGAATGAACTTAGTTCGCCAACAGTACTTGTATTTACTTTTGGTTGAGAAATATAAGACTGAACTGAAATCGATTCAACAGTTTCATACAAAGGTTCCTCAAAAGGCGCATTAATATGCACCGGTCCTTTTTTGGCGAAAGCCGTATCCAAGGCTTCGTTAATTTTTACATCATTTTCTTTACTCGCTAATTCGTTTAAGTTAGCATTGTATAACGAATGATTTGCAAATACATTTTCCTGACGAATGGTTTGTCCATCGCCAATATCAATTTTAGATTGTGGACGGTCTGCAGAAAGCACTACTAAAGGGATTTGGCTATAAAAAGCTTCTGCAAAAGCAGGATAATAATTCAACAACGCCGACCCCGAAGTACAAACTAAAGCTACTGGTTTTTTAGTTTGTTGCGCTATGCCTAAAGCAAAAAATCCCGCTGAACGCTCATCAGCAATACTGTAACATTGAAAAGCAGGATTGGATACAAAACCAATCGTTAAGGGCGCATTTCGAGAACCAGGTGAAATGATTATAGTAGTAATTCCTTTGGCTAAAAAAATCTCAAGGATACTTTGTGCTAAAGGTATTTTGGGGTATATCATGATTGTGAATAATCTTTTTGAATAACTAAAAGCAAATTTACGATTGTAATTCTATTCTGTTAGTAAAAAACAAAATATATTTGCAACCAACATTTAATTCCAATATGATGAAGCCCCACTTTCGATACTTAATTTGTTCACTTCTATTATTATTTACTTTTTCAATTCAAGCACAAGACTCTATTCGTTTTGATGAAAGTGGATTAGAATTAGTTATTCAGCGTGCTAAAACTGAAAACAAACCTATCTTTTATATGGTATACGCCAATTGGTGTCCGCATTGTAAAAATATCAAAGCCACTACTTTAAAAGATTCTGAATTGATTTCTTTTATGAATACCAATTATATTTTTGCAGGATTGGATTTTGAAAAAGCGGGGTCTGAAACATTTAAAAACAAATACAATATCAAAACCTTCCCTACTTTTTTAGTTCTTGATAGTAATGGAATAGAATTGGCTCGTTTTACGGGTGAATTAAAAAAAGAAAAATTCCTTTCGGAAGCTAAAATAGCTTTAAATCCAAAGCAACAATTACCCTATTTAAAAGCTGAATACGAAAAAGATAAGACCAACGGGCTAAATTGCATGCGTTATTTAATTGCTTTGAAAAAAGGAAACGACAGAAAAGAGTTAAACCCAATTGCTCACGACTACTTTGAAGGAGTCAAAGACGAGAAAATGGTTAGTGAGATTAATTGGAAAATATTTACCAATGGCGTTAGCGATATTGAATCCAGAGAATACAAATTTGTAGTTGTCAACCAACAAGCCTTTACAGCAATTACTTCTCAAAAAAGAGTAAATGACAAATTTATTAACAGCGTTGTTGAGTTACTAAAACCTATTGTAAAAACAAGTGATACAGCTAATTACACTAAACAACGTGCTATTGCAAAAACGATTACAGCTCCTGTAATTGATTCGTTGTTATTCCAATACGATTTAGATCATTTTGAAACCAATAAAGATTGGATAAAATATAAAAAAGTAGCGTCGGAAAACATTAAAAAATACGTTTGGAATAGTCCTAAAGACATCAAAAACATTGTCTTGAATGTGATGCGCAATTCTACAGATGCACCAAGTTTAAACCAGTCCTTAAGTTGGATCAAGCACTCTAATGAATTAGAGGAATCGTATGACGGAATCTTACTTGAAGCTAGGGTTCAAAGAAAATTAAATAATATCCCAGTTGCTATTGCTTTTACCAAAAAAGCCAAAGCATTTAGTACAAGCATGGGATGGGACGGGAAAGAAGCAGACAAATTACTTGCAGACCTTTTAGAAAGACAAAAAGTAGCAGTTAAACCAGCTCCAAAAACAAAAAAATAATGGGAATCACAATTCGGAATTATCAAAAATCAGATGCTATAGCAATACTTGATATTATTAATTATAATATTCTGAATGCTACAGCTTTGTATGATTACTCTATTCGAAGTTTAGCACAACAAGAATCGATTTTAGAATCCAAAATACAAGCTGGGTTTCCAGTGATTGTAGCCGAAAATAATGGTATAGTAGTTGGTTTCGGAATGTACTCCGAATTCCGATTTAGAGAGGCGTATAAATTCACTGTTGAGCATTCTGTTTATGTACATCAAAATAGTCAAGGATTAGGTATTGGAAAGCTATTATTGACCGAATTGATTCAATTAGCAAAAAAACAAGGATTACATACCATGATTGGCGTGATTGATGCCGAAAATCAAAAAAGTATTAACTTTCATCATCAATTCGGATTTAAAACAGTAGGTGTTATCAAAGAGTCGGGATTTAAATTTAATAGATGGTTGGATTCTGTATTTGTTCAACTCATTTTAGAATAAAACAATCGTATCTTTGTTGTCTAACAAACACTATGGATTTTACCCTACTCTCCTCTCCTTTACAAGGATTTACTGATTTTCGATTTAGAAATGCTATCAACACCTATTTTGGCGGAATTGACACCTATTACTCGCCTTACATCCGTTTAAATGGTAAAATGGTAATCAAATCGTCTTACGAACGAGATTTATTACCTGAAAATAATGTAGGTTTAGAAGTGATTCCACAAGTAATCACCAATGATGCGGATGAATTCTTGTTTGTGGCTAAATACGTTCGTGAATTAGGCTACAAAGAATTGAATTGGAATTTAGGTTGCCCTTATCCGATGGTAACCAAATCAGGAATGGGTTCGGGCTTAATTAGCAATACCGAAAAAATCAATACTATTTTAGAAAGAGCGCATTCAGAATCGGATATTTTGGTTTCAATGAAAATGCGTTTGGGTTATGATACTACTGAAGAAATTCTGGATGTCTTACCCATTTTGGATAAGTATCCTATAAAAAACATTGCTATTCACGCGCGTATTGGGAAGCAACTGTATAAGGGCGGTGTGCATTTAGATGCGTTTCAGCATTGTATTGATAACACCAAGCACAAACTGTATTATAACGGGGACATTACTTCGGTTAGTAAATTTAAAGAAATGCAAGAGCGTTTTCCAAGTATTGATCATTGGATGATTGGTAGAGGATTAATTTCCGATCCTTTTTTGCCTAGCATGATCAAACAAGACACTACAGAATATCCTGCCAATAAAATAGCGTTGTTTAGTGATTTTCACGATACTTTGTACCAAGGTTATAGCGAATCGCTTTCAGGACCTGCGCATATTTTGCTGAAGATGCATCATTTGTGGGAGTACTTTTCGGTTATTTTCTCTAATCCACATAAGGTATTGAAGAAGATTAATAAAACTAAAAATATACGGAATTACGAATTGGCAGTAAAAGAAATTTTGGCTGCAGAATAAAACAAAAAAGAGATTTTCGTTAGCTGAAAATCTCTTTTTTGTTTTTGGATTATTTAAAGAACTATCCTTTTATCCAATTGACAATTTC
>CAZOHO010000159.1:2910-4316 GCA_964579755.1 uncultured Flavobacterium sp. | reverse complement strand
AAAAAGTAATGAATTTCGCTTACGGTATGGGAGCGGCAGTAGTAATTGTAGGAGCATTGTTTAAAATCCAACACTGGACGGGAGCAAGTCAATTATTAGTTATCGGACTTTTAACAGAGGCGTTTATTTTTGCTTTATCAGCTTTTGATAAGCCAGAAGAGGAATTAGATTGGACGTTAGTTTATCCAGAATTAGCGGGAGGCGAGGCTAAACCAAAAGCTAAAAAGAAAGAAGATGTGTCTGATGCAGATGGATTACTTTCTCAAAAATTAGATGCTATGTTGAAAGAAGCTAAAATTGACGGAGAGTTAATGGCAAGTTTGGGGAATAGTATCAAAAATTTTGAATCGGCAGCTAATGGTATTGCACCAACAGTTGATGCTATGGCATCAACTAAAAAATACAGTGAAGAATTAACTAAAGCAGCTGCTCAAATGGAGTCGTTGAATAGTTTGTATAAGTTACAATTAGAAAGCGCATCAGTAAATGCAGAGGCTAACAAAGATATCGCTGAAAATGCAGCGATGTTGAAACAACAAATGCAATCCATGACGGCTAATATTGCTTCATTGAATGCAGTATATGGCGGAATGCTTTCTGCAATGAGTAACAAAGGATAATAATTAGTTTTAAACTAAATTACTTTACTAACTAATTATTTAAAATAAAATGGCAGGAGGAAAATTAAGTCCTAGACAGAAGATGGTAAACCTTATGTATCTGGTTTTCATCGCAATGTTAGCTTTAAATATGTCCAAAGAAGTATTATCTGCTTTTGGATTGATGAATGAAAAATTTGATGCTGCAAATGTAAGCGCAGAGTCAATGAACGCTAGTATGTTGCAAGCGTTAGATAAAAAAGCAGGTGAAGATGCGCACTTTATTCAAGCAGCAGCCGATGCGAAAAAAGTAGCGAGTATTTCTAAAGAATTCTACGAATATTTAGGTACTTTAAAATCAGATGCAACTGAAGGTGTAGAAGTAGATGAGGAAACAGGCAAGTTACCTTATGAAGCTATGGATAAAGGAGCTGCTATTGACGAAGGTTGGTTTGAAGGAGACGGATATTCAGCAAAAGGTAATGATATAGTATCTGCTTTTTCTAAATATCTGGCCGACATGAAAGCTGCCGTTGGAAACAATAGTAAACTGAAAGGTGTTTTAGCTGAGATTGGAACAAAATTCTCTACTGCTGATGTAGTGGATGGTGAAGGCGTAACTAAAAAATATTTAGACTACCATTTCAAAGGTTTCCCAGCAATTGCTTCGTTAACTAAGATTACTTCATTTCAAAATGATGTGAAGAAAGCAGAGGCAGATATTTATAGTATTTTATTAGGAAAAGCAGCTGTTGAAGCCTCTTCTATGAAAAATTTTACTGCTTTGGTAGTATTGGATAAAAATGC
>CAZOHO010000159.1:0-2810 GCA_964579755.1 uncultured Flavobacterium sp. | reverse complement strand
GGTCCTGTAGGAACAATTAGAGGAGAAATGGGTGTAGTTAAAGGGCCTAAATCAAGCTTAGAAATTTCTACTGTAGGGGCTAAATTAGTTGATTTTGACTTTGAAGTAGGATTAGATGTAGTTGGATTTAACTTTAAAGTAACAGGACAACCGACTGTAGTGGTTCCAGGAAATAAATTGAATGCACAATGTAAAGCAGTTTTGGCTAAAGCAGGAAGAGGAGATCAAGTAACTATTTCTGAAATTAAAACTAAATTGGTAGGTGCAGGAAGTTATATGTTGCCAAGAACGGCTCCGGTAATTTATGAAATACAATAATAAGTAGAAATAATAAACTACTCAATATATTCAAACATGATGAACGTTAGAAGTTTTTTAATAGCTGTTTTTTCAATCAGTTGTGGTGTAGCCTCTTTTGGACAATCGAATTTGCTTAACGCAAAAACGCCAAGTCAAATTGGAATCAAGTCAGCAGCTCAATTGAACTCTGATAATGACAAACCCTTAGCATACGGGTATGTACATGATAGAGACATTTTAATGAGCAGAACGACTTGGGAAATTATTGATTTGGGAGAAAAAATTAATTTTCCATTGTATTTCCCCATTGATACAGCTAATGTAGGTCCAGAAAGACGTTCTTTGTATGACGTATTGATTAAAGGAATTAAAAAAGGAAAAATCACAGAGGTTTATACCGATAGTTATTTCAATACTAAAAAATCTTTTAAAGATATTAATGCTTCTTTGTCTCGTATTGATACTACTGATGCAGGAAGAGAACAATTAAATGCGGGTCAAAAAATATCTCCAGAATACATCGTGCAACAAGATTTGACTTCGCAAGATGTTACGCAATACAAAATCAAAGGATTATGGTATTTTGACAAACGTCAAAGCGAATTGAAATACCGTTTGTTAGGAATTTGTCCGGTAACGCCAGACGTATATACTATGAACAGTGAAGATCCCGATTTTATTGAGTTGTTTTGGGTATTCTTCCCAGATGCTAGAGAGACTTTGTATAGTGCTAAAGCATTCAATGAGAAAAATTCGTCTATGCCAATATCATTTGACCAAATATTAAATTCGCGCCGTTTCAATAGTGTGATTTATAAAGAGGAAAATGTGTACGGAGATAGAGATATTAAAGATTACATGAAAGACAATGCACAGAATCAGTTGTTAGAATCGGATCGTGTGAAAGATAAAATTCGTAGTTTCGAACAAGATATGTGGAATTATTAATGAATTTTATTCTTTTAAAAATAATGAGAACTCTTACCTAAAAGGTAGGAGTTTTTTCTTTTAAAGTCCTTACTTTGTAGTATTCAAAATGGTGTTATGATTGATTATTTAATTGTAGGTTGTGGATTGGCTGGTATTTCTTTTGCCGAAAAAGCGTTGCAGCACAACAAAACGATTGTAGTGGTAGACAACGATTCGCAAAACTCATCTAAGATTGCAGGAGGTTTGTACAATCCTGTTATTTTAAAGCGTTTTAGCGAAGTTTGGGGAGCGCAAGCTCAATTGGTCATCATGAATGAATTTTATACCCAATTGAAGCCTAGAATTGAGCAACAATTGGATTATAAAATGCCCATTTTAAGAAAATTCTTTTCTATAGAAGAACAAAACAATTGGTTTGCCGCTTCTGATAAACCGGCGTTAGCTCCTTTTTTATCTACTCAATTGCATTTCAAAGAATACAAAGGTATTACGGCGCCTTTTGGTTATGGAGAAGTAGTACATACGGGTTATGTAGACACGGCTTCATTATTGGAATCGTATAGAAATTACTTAATAGAAAATCATTGGTTTCGCCAAGAATCATTTGATTATACTGCGATTGTTTTTGAAGAAGATAGTGTTCGTTATAAAGATCTTCAAGCCAAGCATATCATTTTTGCAGAAGGTTTTGGGCTGCATGCCAATCCGTATTTCAATCAATTGCCACTAGACGGTACCAAAGGCGAGTTATTTATTATTAAAGCACCCGACTTAGATTTGGATGTAATTGTGAACACCAGCGTCTTTATTTTGCCTTTAGGCAATGATTTGTTTAAAGTGGGAGCAACTTACAATTGGAAAGACAAAACCGATTTGCCTACAGAAGAAGGAAAAGCTGAATTAGTAGAACGAATACAAGAAATTATTGGTTGTGATTTTGAGATTATAACTCATTTTGCCGGTGTACGTCCAACGGTTCGAGACCGAAGACCTTTGGTTGGAACCCATCCTATTCACAAGCAGGTTCATGTCTTGAATGGTTTAGGAACCCGAGGAGTGATGCTCGGGCCAGCCATGGCAAAAGCCTTATACGATGCTGTTGAAAATCAAATCCCTTTGCATAAGGATATTGATATTCAACGATTTACCAATGAAAAAAGTAAAAAGGTTACTTTTTAGATGCATTCGGGTCATACGAAATAAACATATTGATGTAGATATTTCTCGCCCAACGTAAAACAAATGGGAAAGAAACAACAAGTGTTCCTATTATGGCAATAAAAGAATTCACTAAATTGAGACCTACAAAAACGTGAGCAATAATAAATGCTGCTACACCCACTGCTACATTCAAACCGTAACTCACATACATAGCGCCATAAAAGAAAGAAGGTTCTATTTGATATTTCAAACCACAATGGCTGCAATTTTCATTCATTTTCAGCACATTTCCAAGATGTAGCGGATTTTTATCCACATACATGCTTTCATTTTGACATTTAGGACAACTTCCTGTTAAAATACTATTTAGTTTGGATCCTTTTTTTAACATTTGCAAAAATTTTTAACAAAGGTACATT
>CAZOHO010000158.1:0-4336 GCA_964579755.1 uncultured Flavobacterium sp. | reverse complement strand
CTCAGTTGCTATTATAAAATTTCTGTAAATAGTTGCTTTATTATACTTTTCTGCATCTGAAAACAGTTTTTTGGTTTTTGTTATTTCTTTTTCCCTTCGTGCTTCAAATTCTTGTTTTATTTTTTCTTGTTTTTCTCTTTCAATAGCCTGTAATCTACTTTTTTCACGCCATATTAATTCTTCATCTGCTTCTAATTCAATTTTAGCAACTATTTTGGCTAATTGGTTTTCTAATTTTACAGAACCATCCTTCCATTCTTTAGTATGATAACTTTCTCCGATTTTTACAACAAGTACCCCAGTTGGAAGATAAGTTGAACTTTCATATACTTTTTCAGAAGGTATTCGTTTTTGGGCTTCTCTTAGAGAAAAATAAAATTCGACATCTTTAACAACAATCATTGGTCCGTAATTATTTCTGTCTCTTCTAAAAGTATGACCTCTATACCGTAGTAGTTTTATGAAAGTATCCATTATACGTAAGGCTCTATCCAGATGTTCATTTTGAACACTAATAGAAACAATATCTACTTTGTCATTCCGATAGTATTGTTCTTTTTTTCTTTTACTATAAAAGTCTTTCGTGTTTTGAATTAATATGTCTGGTCTAGATAATTTTTCAGGTACAATTAAAGGCGATTTTATATCGTTCTCAATTTCTTTTGTTCTGATGGTTAGCGGTGTTTGATTAACGTTAATTGGATTACCTTCTTCTCTTATTGTCAAAACGATTTTGTCCACTCCGTTGAAGGTTGGGCTGAGCTTTTCTTTTTTGAACGTTTTATTAAACTTTAGTTTTGACCAATAACTCCCATCAGGCATCGGGATATCAAATTGGTTACATATTTTTTTGATTCCGTCATTTGTATAAGCATATTGTTCGATCAATTTTGAAAGTGCTGTTGACCATACGATGTCGTATAATTCTTCTCGAGTAAATTCAGTAGTCCTCATAAAATCACCTTTTTTAAGATAAAGGTAAGATATGTTGATTTAAAAATGAGGCGAAGAAGAATTGATGCTAGGTATATTTATCTAGGGTCGATTTTTGCGCAGGTTAATGTGATAATTTATTTATCTACTTTTTACCGTATGGTTTCTGTCGTCCCAAACCTGTAAATCATCAGCAAAAAGTGGACTGATTTCGTCAAAAACTAATTTCACCCTACTGGTTATCTATAAAAGAAAAGCGTAAATGGTATTTAAATTTAATTACAAAACAGTTTGAGTATATCTAAATAAATTCATTTTTGTCAAAGATTTATTTGTAAATATTTTTACTATAGATTGCTTTTATATACATTTACATTCTTTGTAAATTACAATAATCTCCCTCAATATATAATTACTAATTTAAGATTATACTTAAATTAGCTCTCCTAGCTTTCAATTTTGTTTGTAAATTAACTGTTTTAATATAAAACCAAATGGTAAGAAAACATATATATATAATTTTATTTGGTTATTTACTACTATTATTTTCTTGTAATAATCCGAACAAAAATACGCATACCTATTCAATCGGATTTTCTCAAAGCATAGATAACGATATTTGGAGAAAATCTATGGATCATGCTATGGAAGTTGAGGCTTCACTTCATCCAGATATTAAGTTAACAATTTCTGTAACCGATCGCAATGTAAAAAAACAGATTGAAGATGTGGATAAAATGATTGAACAAGGGATGGATGTAATAATAATTGCACCTTATGAATCCGACTCAATTGTTCCTGTGATTGAAAAGGCAAACACCAGAGGAATTCCAGTTATTATTGTTGACAGAAAAGTAAACACATCTAATTTTACTGCCTATCTTGGGGCTGATAATGTTGAAGTAGGTAAAATAGCGGCAAAGCAAATAGTTTCATTATCCAAAGGTCATGCTAATGTTGTTGAAATCAGAGGAGAATCTATAACGTCCCCTGGGACAGAAAGAAGTTTTGGGTTTAAACAAATTATAGATCAGTACTCAAATATAAAAATGTCAAGTGTTGATTATGACGATTTTAATTCGCCAAAAAGTAAATATGTAAAAATTTTAACTAGTAACCCTAACATTGATTATGTTTTCGCATTTAATGATCTTATAGCATATAAAGCGTGGCAAATAACTAAAAAAAGGTTCCCGAAAAATAAAATTAAATTTATTGGAGTTGACGGTCTTAATGGCCCAAATGGGGGCTTACAGTTAGTTAAAGAGGGAGTTTTATCTGGAACTGTTTTATATCCTACTGGTGGTAGCGAAGCGATTAGATTGGCATTAAAAATAATTAATAAAGAAATTGTAGCTAAAAACAATAAGCTTAATACAACTTTAATAGACTCTTTGAATGCAGAAATGATGAGTAGTCAATTTGATAAAATATCATTACAACAATCTGATATTGAACAACAACAAAATGTTATTAAAAATCAGGAGATAAAATATACCACTCAAAATAATCTTTTAAATCTTTTGATTTTTTTATTTGTTATTGTATTAAGTTTGGCACTATACAGTGTTTACTCAAGAATTATTATCAGTCGTAAGAAACAAGAATTAGAAATAAAAAATGTAAAAATTAAAAATCAAAGGAATGAAATTAAAAAATTTTCTGATGAATTAAAGCAGAGTAATGAGGCAAAATTAAATTTTTTCACAGGCCTTTCGCATGAATTTAAAACACCCTTAACTCTAATTTTAAGTTCAGTTGAATCATTGGAAGCGGAATTTAAAAACAAAGGAATTTCCATAACAAAAGAAATTAATTTGATGTATAATAATTCGAGAAGATTATTGAGATTGATAAATCAATTGCTAGATTTCAGAAAAATGGAGGATCATAAATTTATTTTAAGAGCATCCAAAACTAATTTGTTAGATTTCTCAAATAGTATTATTTCTGATTTCGATAGAGAAGCAAAGAAAAAGAATATTGATTTTTCATTAACAACAAATAATTCTGAATTAGAATTGTATTTGGATCGTAATTTAATGGATAAAGTATATTTTAATTTGTTATCCAATGCCTTCAAATTTACTCCTGAAAACGGAAAAATTTCGATTATCATAAAAGAAGATATAATTAATAACAGTGTTAAAATTCATTTTAAAGACTCAGGAATTGGAATTCCAGATAGTGAGTTGGGAAATGTTTTTACTGCATTTTATCAGGGCTCAAATAATTACAGGAATAGTTCTGGAATTGGTCTTCATTTATCTAAAAAATTTATTGAGTTACACAGGGGGAATATAGAAATTCATTCAAAAAATGGATCTGAATTTATTATTACGTTATCATTGGGAACGGCACATTTAGATCAAAAAGAAATCATAAATGAACCAGTTTTAGATTTTGTTCATCAATCGGATTATTTAGAATCAGAGTTGATTCAAAAAGTGGATATCAAAGACACTGAAAATAAATATTCTATTTTGTTCATTGAGGACAATATAGATCTTTTGGATTTTATTTCTAATAAACTTTCTTCGGAGTATACTATTTTCACATCTGATGGTACAGATGGTGTAGAGAAAGCATTGGAGTTAATTCCTGATATAATTATTTCCGATTTAAATTTACCAGAAATGGATGGTTTTGTAATTTGTGAAACGCTAAAGAAAGATTTGAGAACCTCTCACATTCCTATAATTATATTAACCGCTTCAGATGATCAAAATTCTTACTTTAAGGCTTTAGAAAGTGGGGCTGATATATTTCTGACTAAACCATTTGATTTAAAATTTTTAGCTCAGTCTATAAAAGGGTTGCTTTTTAATAGAGAAAAACTAAGATATTATTATACAAATAATATCGCAAATATTGAGGAAGAAAGTTTTGATATTTCACAACAGAATTTTCTAAAAAAAATAAATGATTTGATCGAAAAAAATTTAGAAAATTCTTCATATACTGTTGAAGATTTAGCGCGTGATTTAACTATATCTCGTGTTCAATTATATCGAAAAGTTAAAGCAATATTGGGGATTAGTATAAGTGATCATGTTAATAATTTAAGATTATATAAATCAAAAGAATTATTAAAAATGTCTAAACTTTCCATTTCGGAAATTGCTTATGCTGTTGGCTTTTCAACGCCTAATTATTTTTCATCATCGTTTAAGAATAAATTTGGAATTGCACCGAAAGAGTTTAAAGCCTTGCATAAAGAGTCTAATATATAAGTGCTAATGTCTCTGTTTACTTCTAAGGATATGATTTAAATGGCTTATTGATTCATTTATATATGATTAATATAGATAAATTGGGGGCATTTCAATAAATACTTTATTACAATTTCAAATTAACTTTATATTTAATTAAGTGGGTGTCCGTAATAGAAAACCCAATAGTT
>CAZOHO010000157.1:0-4401 GCA_964579755.1 uncultured Flavobacterium sp. | reverse complement strand
TTCCCCAAAGGGGATAAAATTACGAATGCCAATTTTATAGGAACGGTTCATTTGCAAATGCTTATTGCTTCGGATAGTATTAATCCAACAGCTATAGGCAATGTGACTTTTGAACCCGGTGCAAGAACAAAATGGCATTATCATCCTGCTGGACAAATATTGATGGCAACAGACGGTGTTGGCTATTATCAAGAAAAAGGGCAGCCCAAAAAAATACTTCAAAAAGGGGACGTAATTAAATGTCCGCCAAACGTTCCTCATTGGCATGGAGCAAGTCCAGACAGTCATTTTGTACAAGTGGCAGTTACTAATAGCAATAAAGGAGTTACAGTTTGGTTAGAAGCTGTAACAGAAGAAGAGTATAATCAGTAATTTTTCAGGCTTTTAAAAAATAGTGGTGCAATCAGTGGCATAAATACTTTGTGCCAATTCGTGTCATTCGTGTTCAAATTCCATATTAGTTTGCTACTTTTACTTCATAAAATTAGTAGGAATGACATTTGAAAACAATCTTGCTTTTGCACAACAACTCGATGCGCAGGACCCATTAAGTCACTATCAAAATGAATTTTCTTTTCCTCAAGTCAACGGAAAGAAAGTGATTTACTTTACAGGAAACTCTTTGGGACTCCAGCCTAAAAGAGCAAAAACCTATGTAGATGAGGTAATGAACGATTGGGCCACATTAGCGGTTGAAGGTCATTTTTATGCCGAAAAACCTTGGTGGGATTACCACGAACGGTTTGCAAATCCCTTGAGTAAGTTGGTTGGGGCTTTGCCAACAGAAGTCACTGTAATGAATACGTTGACGGTGAATCTCCATTTGATGTTGGTTTCATTTTATCGACCAACAGCTAAACGCTTTAAGATTATTTGCGAGGAAAAAGCATTTCCTTCAGATCAATACCTATTTCAAAGTCAAGTTCGTTTTCATGGATATAAACCCGAAGATGCTATTGTAGAAGTAAAGCGTCGTGAAGGCGAACACAACATTCGTTTAGAAGATGTTGTGGCAAAAATTAATGAAGTGGGAGAGGAACTAGCTTTGGTCTTAATTGGCGGTGTCAATTATTATACCGGACAGGTTTTTGATATGAAAACCATTACCGAAGCAGGGCATAAAGTAGGTGCTTATGTTGGTTGGGATTTGGCGCATGCCGCTGGCAATATCGAATTGCAATTACACGATTGGCAGGTGGATTTTGCTGCTTGGTGTAGTTATAAATACATGAATTCAGGGCCTGGAAATGCTTCGGGTTGCTTTATTCACGAGAAACACCACACTAATTCTGAATTGCCAAGATTAGCGGGTTGGTGGGGACACAATAAAGAACGCCGTTTTAAAATGGAACCTCATTTTGATCCTATTCAAGGGGCTGATGGTTGGCAAATCAGTAATTTACCTGTTTTGTCTTTAGCACCTTATTTGGCTTCGGTGGAACTCTTTGCCGAAATAGGAATGACCAGCTTAATAGCAAAAAGGAATACAATCACCGCCTACTTAGAATTTGTTTTACACGAAATTGACCGTGAGGTTAAAGGTAATTTTGAAATTATTACCCCTTCTAATCCAGCGGAAAGAGGGTGTCAACTTTCGGTTTTTCTGCATGGAGAAGGCCGAAGTTTATTTGATTATTTAATGAAAAACGGAGTGATAATCGATTGGCGCGAACCGAATGTGATTCGTCTCGCACCCGTTCCTTTATATACTTCTTTTGAGGATATCTATCGTTTTGGACAAATTTTAAAAAGCGGAATATTGAATAAATAAAGCTATTGTTGTCCGACAAAAATGATTTTGTAAATATATTATTTAGAGTTATCTACAATTTGTTTTTCTAACCAATAAATTCACATTCACTATATTCTCGATATTTACCACTGATTTAACGGATTATACTGATTAACGCAGATAAAATCTGTGAAATCCGTAGCTAAAAAATGACTAAATTTAGTTTGATCTTTATCGGACTTAAAAAAATGATTTTGTAGGTTGGTCTTTTCTAGCATATTGAAAACGATCGACGAGTTTGGGCAAACAATAGCCATCTAAACCATTTACAGTAACTACTTTTCCTTTGTCTAGTTGTAACCAGCCGTCTTCGTGTTGTAATTCTTCTTCAAAAAACAACCGTTCAATAGATGCTATGATGTGAATGGTGTCGTTTTCTTGAATGTAATATTCATTTACATATTTGCAGTATAACTGTACAGGGCTTCCTTTTACAAAGGGAATTGCAATACCGTTTTTGTATTCTTCTTCCAGATTGGTTTTGTCAAACTCAGAAACACCTAAATCATAATTTGATGAGGTATGATGCGCGTCTTCAATCATATCAACTGTTACATGATTGATACTGAAGTAGCCCGTTTCTTTGATGTTTTTGTAAGTATCTCTAGGAACAGTTGTTGGTCGCATAATAAATCCGATCAATGCAGGGTCACTCCCAAGGTGGGTTACACTACTAAAAATAGCCACATTAGATTGCCCGTCAATGGATTGAGTAGCAATTAAATTCGTCGATTTGTATCCCGTACACGAATTAATTAAATTCAAACGAGGTACTTTATCCATTGCGGTAATGGTTTCTTTTGAAATGTCTTTCATCTGATTGGTTTTGAACAAAGATACTTTTTGTTTAATTAAAAACGATATATTGTTAAACAAAATTGCAATAATTGAATTATAACTAAGTAGTAATTGTAGATTATTCTGCTATATTTGTTTATCAAATCCATTTACAGATGAAAATAGTTAAAAAAGTACTGGTTGTAATTGTTTCAATTTTGGCACTCCTAATTTTGGCATTAGTTGGCTATGCCTTTTATTCCAAACCCAAATACGAAGGGGAACTACCGCTGAAAAACATTCAAAAAGAAACAACAGTTTACTTTGATGAATTTGGCGTGCCGCATATTTACGCCGAAAATACAACCGATGCTATGGAAGCCTTGGGTTATGTTCATGCTCAAGACCGCTTGTGGCAAATGGAGTTAATGCGCCGAATTGCACCGGGACGTTTGTCTGAAATTTTTGGTTCGGTGGCGTTAAAAAATGATAAATTTTTTGCTGGATTAGGGATTGAAGAAGCTTCGGCTAAAGCCATTGCTCAATTGGATAAAAACAGTCCAAGTTACAAATTAACACAAGCTTATTTGGATGGGATCAATCAATACATAGCCGAAGGGAAAACGCCTGTTGAGTTTCAGTTATTGGGTATTCAAAAGCAAAAATTTGAGATAAAAGATGTGTACAATATTTTTGGGTACATGGCATTTAGTTTTGCTATGGCACAAAAATCAGATCCTTTGATGACGGATTTGCGGAATAAATACGGCATGGAGTATTTGAAAGATTTTGGTTTGGAAAGCGAATTTAATACTACTAAAATCAAAAATGCTAAGGAGAATGGTCAAGAATATTCGGCTATAGCTAAATCGGTAGCTTCTTTGTTAGATCAATCACCAATTCCACCATTCATTGGTAGTAACAGTTGGGTTATTGCCCCGCAAAAGACTAAAAATGGTAAAGTGATTTTTGCGAATGATCCACATATTGGATTTTCGCAACCTGGGACTTGGTATGAAGCGCATTTGGTAACACCTGATTATGAAATGTATGGCTGTTATTTGGCAGGAACTCCTTTTCCGTTATTAGGTCATAATCATCAATATGCCTACGGATTGACGATGTTTGAAAATGACGATATTGATTTGTACCAAGAAGAAAATAGTGCGACAGATGTCACGAAATACAAAACCCCATCAGAATTGGGTGCCTATGAAACAAGAACTAAAACAATCAAAGTTAAGGATACTTCGGATGTGGTGATGAACATTAAAGTAAGTAGCCATGGACCTATTGTAAATGATTTGATTGATGGTTTACAAAAGGACAAACCCGTAGCCTTATCGTGGATTTATACCCAACAACCTATTTTGATTTTAGATGCAGTGTATGCTCTTTCGCATGCTAAGGATAAAGCCGATTTTCAAAAAGGGGTTCAATTGATCGCGGCACCTGGTTTGAACGTGATGTATGGTGATGCCAAAGGCAATGTAGCTTGGTGGGCAACCGGAAAATTATACAAACACAATGTGGGTGTGAATCCTAATTTTATTTTGGATGGAGCTAGCGGAAAAGATGATATTAAAGAATATTTGGATTTCTCCAAAAATCCTTCGTCAGTCAATCCGAGCTGGAATTATGTGTATTCGGCTAATAACCAACCCGAAGCTATTGAAGGATTTTTATATCCAGGCTATTATTTGCCAGAAGATAGAGCTAAGCGAATTGTTCAATTATTGGATTCAAAATCCAATTGGGATAAAGAATCAGCAAGTAAAATGATTTTTGATAATACATCATCAGTAGCACCATCGGTGGTTCAAAATTTAACG
>CAZOHO010000156.1:0-4436 GCA_964579755.1 uncultured Flavobacterium sp. | reverse complement strand
GAAACTTTGATGATACCATTAGCATCAATATCAAAAGTTACTTCAATTTGAGGAACTCCTCTTGGTGCTGGTGGAATACCATCTAAATGGAAACGACCAATAGTTTTATTATCAGCAGCCATAGCTCTAGCTCCTTGCAATACGTGGATTTCAACCGATGGTTGAGAATCAGCAGCAGTAGAGAATACTTGTGATTTTTTAGTTGGAATCGTTGTGTTTGACTCAATTAATGTAGTCATTACACCACCCATAGTTTCGATACCTAAAGAAAGAGGTGTTACGTCAAGTAACAATACATCTTTTACATCTCCAGATAAAACTCCACCTTGAATAGCAGCTCCAATAGCAACTACCTCATCAGGGTTTACCCCTTTAGACGCTTTTTTACCGAAGAATTTTTCTACTTCGTCAGCAATTCTTGGCATACGAGTAGAACCTCCTACTAAGATTACTTCGTCAATATCAGAAGTAGATAAACCTGCATCTTTCAACGCTTTAGCAACTGGTTCCATAGAACGTTTTACTAAGGCATCAGACAATTGCTCAAATTTAGCTCTTGTTAATTTTTTTACTAAGTGTTTAGGTCCTGAAGCTGTAGCAGTTACATACGGCAAGTTGATTTCAGTTTCTGCTGAAGATGACAACTCAATCTTCGCTTTCTCAGCTGCTTCTTTGATACGTTGCAATGACATTGGATCTTGACGCAAGTCAATTCCTTCTTCTGCTTTGAATTCGTCTGCCAACCAATCAATGATCGTTTGGTCAAAGTCATCTCCTCCTAAGTGTGTATCTCCATTAGTTGACAATACTTCAAATACACCGTCTCCTAATTCCAATACAGAGATATCAAATGTACCTCCACCTAAATCGTACACCGCAATTTTTTGGTCTGTCCCTTTTTTATCTAAACCGTAGGCTAATGCAGCAGCAGTTGGTTCGTTGATAATACGCATTACTTTTAAACCTGCAATTTCACCCGCTTCTTTAGTCGCTTGACGTTGTGCATCGTTAAAGTAAGCTGGAACAGTAATAACTGCTTCAGTAACGGTTTGACCTAAATAGTCTTCCGCTGTTTTTTTCATTTTTTGAAGTGTCATAGCTGACAATTCTTGTGCAGTGTATAAACGACCATCAATATCCACACGTGGTGTATTGTTGTCTCCTTTTACTACTGAATAAGGAACTCTTTTTGCTTCAGCTGAAACTTCAGAAAAAGAATGTCCCATAAAACGTTTGATAGAAGCAATCGTTTTGGTAGGATTTGTTACCGCTTGTCTTTTTGCAGGATCTCCTACTTTAATTTCTCCGCCTTCTACAAAAGCGATGATAGAAGGAGTTGTTCTTTTTCCTTCCGCATTAGGGATAACTACTGCCTCGTTACCTTCCATTACAGAAACACAAGAGTTGGTTGTACCTAAATCAATTCCGATGATTTTACCCATTTTGATTATATTTAATTTAGTTTGATATTCATTTTAATCACTCGAAGTCCCTATTTCAATCTTTGTGCCAAGTCCCTGACAGTATAGAAATTGTCAGTTTTCAGCCCAACTGACGTAAAAATGGCTGACAAGATGACATTTTGAAGGAGCTGTTTGCTTCGATTGTGTCCTAGTTTGGAATTTTAAAAATACCTATATTTGAAATACCAAATCGAAACCTATGAACTGGAGTGCTCAACTTATTACCCACAACAAAGAAAAACGGATTGCTGTCCGGTTTGAAAAAAATACTATATTAATTGTTAGGATAAAAACGTTTGAAGATGCTCGGTGGAGCGCTTCTAATAAATATTGGCATTTACCAGATACTGAAGCCAATCGCTTGCATTTTAAATTGCCCTTAGCCGAAACTTTATACCCAAACACTGAGGGATTGGCTAGTATAGCAATTTTTAACCGTTACCTTTTATCAAAAAGATACAGTTCCAACACAATTAAAACCTACAGTGAGGCTTTAAAATCATTTTTAACTTTTTGCAACACCAAAGCTATAAAAGACATTACCAATGATGATGTTATTTTATATAATAACAACTATATTTTAAAGAATAATTTATCGTCGTCGTATCAAAATCAGATTGTAAATGCCATAAAATTGTATTTCAAAATTGTAAAAGAAACCGCAATTGAAATCGATAAAATTCATAGACCAAAACGAGAAAAATCATTACCTAATGTATTGAGCAAAGAAGAGGTAAAACAAATTATTACAGCACCCACCAACTTAAAACATAAAACAATGTTAAGTTTAATTTATTCTTGTGGGTTACGATGTGGCGAATTATTAGCATTGCAACCTCATCATATTGACTCAAAAAGAAATATAGTTTTATTAAAAAATTCAAAAGGAAAAAAGGATAGAATTGTTCCTCTAAGCCTAAAAATATTAGAATTATTACGAGAATATTATAAAGTTTACAAACCCAAAACTTATTTGTTTGAAGGGCAAGAAGTTGGAAATCCTTATTCCAACAAAAGTTTACAAAGCGTTTTAAAACAATCTCTTACTAAAGCAGGAATAAAAAAACCTATTACTTTACATTGGTTGCGACACAGTTACGCTACACATTTGCTTGAAAGCGGAACTGATTTAAGATATATCCAAGAACTATTAGGTCATAACAGTAGTAAAACAACTGAAATTTATACACATGTGAGCACAAAAAATATTCAACAAATTAAAAGCCCATTTGATGATTTATAATATTTATTATATTATTTTTGAATGAAGATAAACCTGACGATTGTCATACATATACACCCAAAATTAGGTAGATAAGTCTGATTTTGTCAGACATACATACAAGTTGTGTGCAAAATTTGAAACGACAACCGACAAAAACTACAAAAGAACTTCGAATTTAAAAAGTTAACTAATTGCAGTAATTGAGACTTAAAAATGGAAAAATTTTCTATAATAACAAGAATGACAAAAAGTGAATATACAAAGGTAATGTTTGTTGGACTATACAAAAAACCAGCTTTTATCCTTGCAACATTTCTTGGACTTTATATGATAACAACTGTGATTTTTGACTATTTAAAATTAATAGACTTTTATGACGAAGCACCATTTTTTGAAATTATTTGTGGGACATTTTTATTGTTAGCACCTTCATTAATTGTTGTAATTTCTGTTAGACAATTCTTATCAAATCCAAATTTTCAGAATGACATTAAATACACATTTGACAACAACGGGATTTCTTTACAGGGCTTGACATTTAGTAGTGAGTTTTTATGGACACATATCATAAAACAAAAAGAATTGGACAAATTTTTAATTTTATATCATACAAAAAAATTCGGATACTTTATTGACAAGACAAAATTGACAACTGAACAATTAGATTTTATAAAACCAAAAATTAAACAAAAATAATTCTGCACACAACAGCGGTTTGCAGTAATGGCGGGTTTCGGATTTAATTTAAAGATAGTTTTGTACTTGCAAAGTTAGTACAATTCTGAAAGTTTAGGCTACTTTAAACCGCCACTTCTGCAAGCCGCGATACGTTAGCAGCAATTTTAAACCACCATCTATGAAAAAGACACTTCTATTTATTACATTTTTTGTCACATATTTAAATTACTCACAAAAAATCAAATTTGAAAATCCAGATTTTGAAAAAATAGTTTTGACTAAATATCCTGAAATTGACATTAATGAAAATGGAAATATAGACTATGACGAATCTCAAACTATCACAAAATTAGACTTGATGGAACTCAACATCGAGAATGCTAATGATGTGAAAAATTTTAAAAATCTTACTTATTTATCATTGACTAAAAATAATATTGTTGATTTCAAATTAGAAGGTCTTCAATCGTTAAAAGAACTCTATATTGCTAGAAACAAACTTAAAAATATTCAAATTTCAAATTTGCCATCTTTAGAAAGATTTGCCTGCGGTTTAAATCAACTGGAAAAAGTAAAAATTTCAAATTGTCCGAACATTGTATCACTAAATATGATGGACAATAAAATTCAAGACTTAAATTTGAAACCTTTCAAAAATTTAAAATACCTATCCGTTGACAACAATAAATTGAGGAAATTAGATTTTTCAAACAATCCAGAATTAATTCAAATTGTAATAAACAAAAATGAAATTGAAGTCATTGATATTACTAAAAATCAAAACTTAAAAATGAACATTTTATATCTTGATGAAAAAGTAAAAATTATTGGAACTGAAAATCAATTAAGAAACTACAAAGTTGCACCGACAATAACAACAGAAGAACCGCCTCGAACAAAATAAAAACTGCTGCTAACAGCCGCTAGCCGCTATGGCTGGTAAGTGCTAGTTCGGTGTTTGTTTTACACGAAAAACATTTATCTTAGTAAGGAAAAAATCGTTTCGCTTTGACCGCCACAGTCGGCTAGCGGCGAAACGTTAGTTGCAACCGAATGACGACAACCGTGAA
>CAZOHO010000155.1:0-4478 GCA_964579755.1 uncultured Flavobacterium sp. | reverse complement strand
AAATACTACCAAGCGATGAACTGGGAACAACTTTTATCATTAAAAAGACAAGGCGACAAAGGCAAAAGATTACGCGTAGAACAAGACGATACCCGTCTGGGGTTTGAAGTGGATTACGACCGTATCATCTTTTCGGCTGCATTTAGAAGTTTGCAAGATAAAACCCAAGTCATCCCACTTTCCAAAACCGATTTTGTTCACACTCGCTTGACACATAGTTTAGAAGTGTCGGTAGTGGGGCGTTCTTTAGGTCGATTGGTAGGAAAAAAAATCTTAGAAAAATACCCCCATTTAAAAGAGGTTCACGGCTACCACATGAATGATTTTGGCGCTATTGTTGCCGCTGCTTCATTGGCACACGATATCGGAAATCCGCCTTTTGGTCATTCGGGCGAAAAAGCCATTGGCGAATATTTCTCGATTGGAAAAGGACAACAATACAAAGACCAACTCACTTCAAAACAATGGCAAGATTTAATCGATTTTGAAGGCAATGCCAACGGATTTTCGGTATTAACAGCCAATCGTCCTGGAATTGAAGGTGGTTTACGAATTTCATTTGCAACCCTTGGTGCTTTTATGAAATACCCCAAAGAAAGTTTGCCTAAAAAACCAACCAAAAATATTGCTGACAAAAAATACGGTTTCTTTCAAAGTGATAGAAATTTCTTCGAAGAAATCGCTGCAGACATGGGATTAATTCCAAATAAATCAGGAAAAGACATTGGATTTGAAAGACATCCTTTGGCGTATCTTGTGGAAGCGGCAGACGATATTTGTTACACGATTATTGATTTTGAAGACGGTATTAATTTGGGTTTAGTCCAAGAAGAATATGCGCTGGAATATTTAATTAAACTAGTTAAAGATTCAATTGACAGCGCTAAATACAGCACTTTAAATACTAAGGAAGATCGCATTAGCTATCTGAGAGCATTAGCCATCGGCAGTTTAATAAATGATGCGGTTCGTGTTTTTATTGAAAATGAAGAGGCTATTTTGGCTGGAAAATTTCCGTATGCTTTAACTGATAAAAGCAAGTACAAAGCGCAAATGGACGACATTATTAAATTGAGCGTGAAAAATATTTATCAAAGCCGCGAAGTCATCGAAAAAGAAATTGTGGGTTACCAAATTATCCAAACCTTATTGGATAAATTCATTTCGGCAATGAACAATAAATTCAACGGAACAGCTTCCAATTACGACCAATTGATTTTAAAAATGCTACCCGAAAAACACAATTTGGAAAAAGAAAATCTATACGACCGATTGCTGCACATTTGCCATTTTGTTTCGATGTTAACTGATGGAAATGCATTGGAATTATTTGAAACAATTAACGGTACTAAGAAATAGTATTTGCCACTAAGGCTCGAAGTAACAAAGATTTAAAAATTTCTTTACAATTTGCTTTGCGTCCTCGTGCCTTTGCGGCAATAAAAAATGAAAATTACTTCACTCTTACAATAAAATAATTTTTCTTACCACTTTGCAAAAGCACGAATTGATTGTTGATTAAATCGTTGGTTGAAAGTTGGTATTCTTCTGTTATTTTTTCTTTGTTTACTGAAATTGAATTGGCAATTAAAGCTCTTCTCGCCTCTCCATTGGATTTAAAGAAACCTGTTTTTTCATTTAAAACCGTCACAATATCCAATCCATTTTCGATTTCGCTTTTAGCTATTTCAGCCTGAGGAACTCCGTCAAAAACTTCTAAGAAAGTCGCTTCGTCCAATTGCTTCAAATCAGCTGCCGAAGCATTTCCGAATAGAATATTAGACGCTTTAATTGCTTTTTCCAACTCTTCTTTAGAATGTACCAAAGTAGTTACTTCTTCTGCCAGTTTTCTTTGCAACACTCTCAAATGTGGTGCTACTTGATGCTCTGTAATTAAGGCTTCAATGGTTGCTTTATCTAAAAACGTAAAAATTTTAATGTATTTCTCAGCATCCACATCAGTTGTGTTCAACCAAAATTGGTAAAATTTATATACCGAAGTTTTGTCAGCCGTTAACCAGACATTTCCGCCTTCCGATTTTCCAAATTTAGATCCGTCAGCCTTAGTAATCAAAGGACAAGTCATCGCATACGCTTTGGCACCTTCGGCATTCATACGACGCACTAATTCGGTTCCCGTGGTAATATTCCCCCATTGATCAGAACCTCCCATTTGCAACAAACAGTTGTATTCTTTATGCAAATGATAAAAATCATATCCTTGAATCAATTGGTAGGTAAACTCAGTAAACGACATTCCTTCGCCTTCGCCAGACAATCGTTTCTTAACCGAATCTTTTGCCATCATGTAGTTTACAGTAATACGTTTACCCACATCACGCGCAAAATTGATGAATGACAAATCCTTCATCCAATCGTAATTATTCACTAAAACAGGCGCATTTACATCCTTCGAATTAAAATCCAAGAAACGAGAAAGTACCGCTTTGATTCCTTCTACATTGTGTGCCAGAGTAACTTCGTCCAACAAATTTCTCTCATCTGATTTCCCTGACGGGTCTCCAATCATTCCTGTTGCACCTCCTACTAAAGCAATCGGTTTATGTCCAAAATTTTTCAAATGAACTAACAATAAAATAGGGACCAAACTTCCAATATGCAACGAATCAGATGTCGGATCAAATCCAATATAGGTCGTTGTCATTTCTTTCAATAGTTGTTCTTCGGTTCCCGGCATGATATCATGAACCAAGCCACGCCATTGTAATTCTTCTACTAAATTTTTCATTTTTATAATCAATTTGCGCAAAGATAGAAATTTCAATGGCAAATTCAATGGCAATGTCAAACTCAAAAATCAATGGCAATTACAAAGATCAATTTCAAACTCAAAATTCAATGGAAAATAAAATTTGAAAAATTAGGTAATAAAAAAACTTTGAGTCTTAGTGACTTCGTGGCAATAGCAAAAAAAAGTATCTTTACGACATGATTTTAGTTACAGGTGGTACTGGTTTAGTGGGTGCGCATCTCTTACTCCATTTAGTGGAGCAAGGAGAAAATGTGCGCGCTATGTATCGAACTACAACTTCGATTGATAAAACCAAAAATTTATTTTCGCTCTACCACAAATCCCATTTGTTTGAAACAGTTGAATGGATCGAAGCCGATATTCTTGACATTCCGTCTTTGGAAATTGCCTTTCAAAATATTGAATCCGTTTATCATTGTGCCGCGATGATTTCTTTTGACCCAAAAGACGAAGATATCATTCGGAAAACTAATATTGAAGGCACCGCCAACATCGTGAATTTTTGCTTGGCATACAACATCAAAAAAATGCTGTTTGTGAGTTCAATTGCCGCTTTGGGAGATCCAACTTCAGCCGAAACAACTATTTCTGAAGCCACCGAATGGAATCCAGAAAAGCCCCATAGCGATTATGCCATCTCAAAATATGGTGCCGAAATGGAAGTTTGGCGTGGGCAACAAGAAGGTTTAGATGTCCTCATTATTAATCCGGGAATTATTTTAGGTCCAGGATTCCCTGAACAAGGAAGCGGGAAACTGTTTTCGGCTGTTGCCAAAGGATTGTCCTTTTACACACTAGGAACAACCGGATTTATTGCAGTTACTGATGTGGCCGAAGCAAGTGTCCAGTTGATGAATAGCAACATCAAAAATGAACGATTTACATTGATTGAAAATAATTATTCGTTTCAAGAAATTCTAAACTGTATTGCTAACAGCATGCAGACGAAACGTCCTCAATGGCATGCTACTCCTTTTATGATGAACGTGTTTTGGAGAATGGATTGGTTTTTATCTACTTTTTTCTTTCAAAAAAGAAAACTGTCTCGTGCTAGTGCCAAAGCCTCATATTCGAAAAGTAACTATGACAATTCTAAAATAAAAGGGGTGTTAAATACTAATTTCAAACCAATTGTAGAATATTGTAATACAATACTAAAAATATAATTTTATGTCACTAATAACCGTACAAGCCGCTATCGCAGCTCCTGTTGCAACTGTTTGGGAATGCTGGACAAAACCAGAACATGTTACAAAGTGGAATTTTGCTAGCCCTGATTGGCATTGCCCAAAATCAACATCTAGTTTAGAAATAAATGGAGAATTTCATCATATTATGGCTGCTAAAGACGGCTCATTTGAATTCGATTTTTGGGGCAGATTTACTCAAATTGAAATAGAAAAACAACTCCAAATCGAGTTAGGCGATTCTCGAAAAGTAACGGTTCTTTTTGAAGCTAAAACCGATCAAACCACATTGATTACGGAACATTTTGAACCAGAAAATCAAAATCCGTTAGATCTCCAAGAAGCAGGTTGGCAGGCAATATTGAATAATTTCAAACAATATGTCGAAACTCAATTATAGATTTTGCCTCAAAACCAATTCTAATTAAGTAATAAAAATCGCTTTCCTTCAACAATTAGACACAAATAAGGTATAAAAAAAGCCTCTCAATTTCTTGAGAGGCTTTATGTTGGTCTAC
>CAZOHO010000154.1:0-4513 GCA_964579755.1 uncultured Flavobacterium sp. | reverse complement strand
ATCGTTTTATTATTTTTCAAGTCGATATTGCCGGAACTAAACAACACGAGCGGACTGTCAAAACAATGTTTCAACCGTTCTGGATAATCGATATCTTGAAAAGTAGTTACGTTTATTTGATTAGAAGCGATGAAATGTAATTCACGTTCTGCTTTCGCAAAAACAGATTGATCTTTGAAATTCTTCAACAGAATAGTTCCTATTCCGTCAATGGAAGCTAATTGCGACGATTTGGCTTTGAATACCGCTTCGGCAGAGCCAAAATGCGTGAGCAATTTTTTTGCGATAATATCGCCTACGCCTTCTACGCGTTGTAAGGCAAGTAAATAAAATAATTCTTGGTCATTCATTGGGGGTCAATTTGGAGCCTAAATGTAGTTATAAAGTATGAAAAGCATTTCTTTTTTACAAAAAATTAGTACTAGAAATTGGTTTTACGCTCTTTTTAAAAATAGCTGTTAATAATTAACTCCCTGAAAAAGATATAGCTGTAAAAATAATTCCGATTGTTAATAAAAATTGTGAATAAAATTTTGATAACTATTTTCGTTGCATAACTTTGTTACTATGAAAATCGAAAATTACATCGCGCAACTTTTGTACCGTTACCAATGTGTAACTGTGCCAGGTTTTGGAGCATTTTTAACCGAAATCCAATCCGCTCAATTAGTGGAAAGTTCCCACTCGTTTTTTCCTCCAAAGAAACTTATTTCTTTCAATGATTATCTAAAAAATAACGATGGGTTATTGGCAAACCATATTGCACAGACAGAGAAAACCTCTTACGAATATGCGGTTAGTGCTATTCAATACGAAGTGTTCAATTGGAAAAAAACCTTGCAAGAAACTGGTGTTTTCTCTATTAAAAATGTAGGTGACTTTTGCCTGAATGCCGATAGAAATTTAATTTTCACTCCGCACGATCAAACCAATTATTTAAGCAGTTCTTTTGGTTTGAGTCCGTTTGTTTCTCCGTTGGTAAAAAGAGAAATTTTCGAACAACAATTAGAAGCGTTAGAAGAAACAGAAGCAATTCAATTGGTTCCAGAACACAAAAACAACTCTACTTTCTTGAAGTATGCTGCAATTTTTGTTCTAGGATTGGGTTTAACTGCTACGGTGGGTTACCCTATTTATCAAAATGAATTAGAAACTCAAAAAATTATTGTAGAAACTGCTGTTCAAAGACAGGTTCAAAACAAAATACAAGAGGCTACTTTTTTTATCGAAAGTCCTATTCCAGCCGTAACGCTTACTGTTAAAGAAGGTAAGTTACCATATCACATTATGGCGGGAGCGTTTAGAGACGAAGCCAATGCGCAACGCATTTTTGAGGATTTAAGTGAAAAAGGATACAAAGCCAAACGAATTGAGCGTAACAAACACGGTTTATACCCTGTGCTTTACGGAAGCTTTTCTACTTATGCTGAAGCTGAAAAATTGAAAAATGAAATCAGAGCAAAAGAAAATCCTGAAGCTTGGATTTTAATTGAATCTTTATAAAAACATAAACCGCCTTAAAAGGCGGTTTTTTTATTTACTATATAGTCAAACTGGCTTTGAACATTCGAGCTTCTTCCCAACTGAATGTATCACCGTATTTTTCCATTAAGGCATTCAAGGATTCTTCTTTATACCCTTCAAATGCAGCAGCAAGTTGATCTAATTTATCCGAAGGAATAAGATCTTCAATGGCCACCATCTCAGTTTGTATCAAACGGACGAAATGACCATAAATCGTTTGTTTTGTCAACATTCTAATTGAGGCGATTTCAGCAATTGAATTATTTTGTTTCCACAAATCATAGGTTTCTTCCACTGTAGTTTTCTTGGTAGACGATTTTGTTTTCTTTTTAGGAAGATAGCGTTCTTCGTCTAAGTCATCTTCAATCAAGTTGACATTTACCTTTTTAAAGGTAGCTTGAATGGCGGCTACTTTTCGACTGACGTACATTTTTATTTCAGGCGAAGTTAATTTTTCTTTCGAAATAGTTTCTCCCGACACAACAGTTTCTATCAAAAGTTTGGCCTTCATTAATCGCAAAACGGCTTTGGTTTGAAGCTCTTCTAAAAGCACCAATTCGTCAAAATACGCCTTGGCTTTTTTAAGTCGCTTCACTTCTTCTAGTTTCCACAAAATCTCAAAAACCAACTCGTCCATAGGATCCATAAAATAGGTGTAGGCCGCCTGGATTCGTTCCGAAATGTGATTCAAATCAACCGTTTCTTGTCTAAAAAGCGCATTCAATTGCTGGATGAATTTTTTAGCGGGCTCAACCACTTTCTCTATTCTTTCGGTTTGTTCTTTGGCCCAATAGGAATATTTAGCTTTGGAAGACACCTCCGATTTATCGTTATAACTATATTGATGGTTGCGCCATTCTTGAGCTAAATCAGCCCATTCAAAGGTTTGAACCAAATACTGATGAATAAAGTTCTTCGTTTCAAAGTGCAATGCATTTTCTAAATGCGTTTCCGAAGCTTTGTTCAACGAATAGTCCATTACGTCCTGATCGTTAGATATGCCATTCATTTGCAGCGGAGAGAGCAAAATAAGCCCTTTTAACGAACGCAAACGCGATAAAGCCACATACGCTTGTCCGGGCAGAAAAACTTGCGATACATCGAGCGCTGCTTTATCAAACGTTAGTCCTTGACTCTTATGGACCGTTATTGCCCACGCTAGTTTGATAGGATAATGCACAAACGTGCCTAAGACTTCTTCTTCGATTTCCTTGGTCGTATCGTTTACTTTGTAGCGGATGTTCTGCCATTCGTATTTTTCAACTTCAATTGTTTTGTTTTCTTCGGGAAAATGCACTAGAATTTCTTTAGTAGAAAGGGATTTAATCACGCCCATTTTTCCGTTGAAATATTTTTTGTCGAAAGACAAATCATTTTTAACAAACATAATTTGCGCCCCTTCTTTCAGACGCAATACTTCATCTACCGGATAAATTTTGTCTGGGAAATCACCCGTTATTTCTGGCGAATACAGCCATTCTTTACCCTCTAATGACTCTAAAGCTTCGGTATTCATAGTATCTGCTTTGGCATTATGAGTCGTCAAAGTAATATACCCTTTATTGGCCTTCAAATCAAAATTAGGCTGAACGTATTGATTTAAAGTGCCAATATCTTCTTTCGAAATTTGATTGTTGCGCAGGTTGTTCAAAACTGAAATAAACGCATCATCCGTCTGACGGAAGATTTTATCCAACTCAATATACAAGGGCGGATTTTGTTGCACCACCTGCGAATGAAAAAAGAATTTTCCTTTGTAATAGTTTTTCAAGGTGCGCCATTCGTCATCTCGAATTACAGGAGGCAATTGCAATAAGTCACCAATAAACAACACCTGAACACCACCAAACGGACTGTTTTTTTTGCGTACCGTTTGCATCATAAAATCCATTGCATCCAGTAAGTCAGCACGCAACATACTTACTTCGTCAATAATCAACAATTCCATATTTCGAATTACCGATTTTTTCAAACCGCTCATTTTAAAGTGGCGACGTAAAGTAGCTTTAGTTTCAAACTTGGTGCTTTCTGAAAAATCAGGTGCAGAATTATCCGGAAGAAATCCGCCGAAAGGCAGTTGAAATAGGGAATGAATAGTAACTCCGCCTGCGTTCAAAGCCGCAATTCCTGTAGGTGCGACTACAACCGTGTTTTTATGAGTTGTTTCAATAATTTCGCGAAGAAGTGTAGTTTTTCCGGTCCCGGCTTTTCCGGTAAGAAAAACAGACCGTTGCGTCTGATTGATGAATCGTAAGGTGTAAGCGGCGGCTTCGGAAATGGTTTGCATCGGGCGTATAGATTTGAGAATGCTAAAATATTGAAAATAAAGATTGCCTAAGAAGTTTGATGCAAAAAAAATGCCTTCAATCTAATTCAAGATGAAGGCATTTTTGAGAAGTAAACCTCAATTATTTTTTAACTGGTGCTTTTTCTTCTTTAGCTCCTCCCGCTTTGTATTTTTCGTTCAATGCTTTGATTAACTCTTTTGTAATATCGTATTTGTCTTCAGCATATAAAACAGATGCTACATCACCCGTTCCAAAGATATAAGAGTATCCTTTTTCTTTTCCGTAGGCCTTGATGAATTTTTTCACACCAGAAACCAAAGAATCCATTTCTTTTCCGCTTTCTTGTTGCAATTGTTGAGACAATTGTTGTTGTGCATAACCCAATTGTTGCTCTCTTTTTTGTAATTCAGCACCTTTTTGTTGTGCCCAAGCTTGTCCGTTAGCTTGTGCTTGCGATTGAAAATTAGCAGCCTCTTGTTTGAAACGATTTATTTCAGCTTCTAACAATCTTCCTTTTTCCTCTGCTTGTGCTTTGTATTTTGCTTCAAGGTCTTTTGCCTCGGTATATTCTTTCATTAATTCTGAAGTGTCAACGTAAGCGGTTTTAACTTCTTTAACGTCTGCTTTTTTGTCACAAGCAATAACTGAAATTGAAAGTGCAATAATTACTAATACTTTTTTCATTTTGTGAATTTGTAAAT
>CAZOHO010000153.1:0-4532 GCA_964579755.1 uncultured Flavobacterium sp. | reverse complement strand
AACACGAACGTTCAGCTGCATTTGATGCTGTAAAAGAAGAAGTAAAAGCTTTATTCACAGAAGAAGAATTAGCAGAAAACGGAGATTTAGTTTCTAAATATTTCTACAAAGTAAATAAAGAAGCAGTTCGTAATGTCACTTTGGATTTAGGAACTCGTTTGGATGGTAGAAAAACTACAGAAATTCGTCCTATTTGGAGTGAAGTAAATTATTTGCCTTCAGTTCACGGATCAGCATTGTTTACCCGTGGAGAAACTCAAGCATTGGCTACAGCTACTTTAGGAACATCTAGAGAAGCCAACCAAATTGACTCTCCATCTGAACAAGGAGAAGAAAAATTCTATTTGCACTATAATTTTCCACCATTTTCTACAGGAGAAGCTCGTCCATTAAGAGGAACTTCTAGAAGAGAAGTTGGTCACGGAAACTTAGCGCAACGTGCATTGAAAAACATGATTCCTGCTGATTGTCCTTACACTATCCGTGTGGTTTCTGAAGTATTAGAATCAAATGGTTCTTCTTCAATGGCTACCGTTTGTGCCGGAACATTATCATTAATGGATGCTGGTATTCAAATGATTCGTCCCGTTTCTGGAATTGCGATGGGATTGATTACTGACGGAGAACGTTTTGCAGTGTTATCTGATATTTTAGGTGATGAAGATCATTTAGGAGATATGGATTTCAAAGTAACTGGTACTTCTGAAGGAATTACTGCTTGTCAAATGGACATCAAAATTGACGGATTGAAATATGAAATCATGGAGCAAGCCTTGGCTCAAGCTCGTGATGGACGTTTGCATATTTTAGGTAAAATAATGGAAACATTAGACAAACCTAATACTGACGTAAAAGTACATGCACCAAAAATCATCATGCGTACTATTCCTGGAAACTTCATTGGAGCCTTAATTGGACCTGGTGGAAAAGTAATTCAAGAATTACAAAAAGCTACTGGAACTACTATCGTAATTAACGAAGTGGACGAACAAGGTGTAGTTGAAATCTTAGGTACAGATCCTGATGGCATCGCAACAGTATTAGCTAAAATTGATTCTATCATTTTCAAACCTGAAGTGGGTGAAGCATACGAAGTAAAAGTAATTAAAATGTTAGATTTTGGTGCTGTTGTAGAATATACGGCTGCTCCAGGAAACGAAGTTTTATTACACGTATCTGAATTGGCTTGGGAACGTACTGAAAATGTTTCTGATGTAGTCAATATGGGTGATGTATTTGAAGTGAAATACCTTGGTCTTGACCCTAAAACTAGAAAAGAAAAAGTGTCAAGAAAAGCGCTTTTACCAAGACCTCCACGTGAGGAGAAAAAAGAGTAATCCAATCTTAGTTTACTAAAGGTTTATTGATAGCAAAAATCCCGTTCTAAAGTATTAGAACGGGATTTTTCGTTTTTATAAAAAAAACTTACAATGTATCTAAAGGACTTTTTATTGGAGATTTGGCAGCTTTCGTTACTAAAGTATAGGCTTCAGTTGATTTTAAAAAATTATGGCCTAACAATTCTTGAATACAACAAATATCAATTCCAGATTCGATCAAGTGTACTGCAAAACTATGTCTTAAAATAAATGGAGAAACCGTTTTCTTTAATCCTGATTTTATAGCGCTTTGTTTCACTATTTGTTGAACACTTCTTCCTGAAAACTGACTTTTATTTTGACCTTCAAACACGTAATTAACAGGTTTGTATCTTACATAATATTGTATTATATAAACCACTAAATTTTCAGACAACATCACTTTGCGTTCTTTTTTGTCTTTAACTTGTCGAATGAAAATAGTCCTATTTTTTAAATCAATATCGGTTGTTTTTAAGTTAATAACTTCACAAAGACGTATACCAGTAGAATATAAAAACATAATTAAGCACTTATGTTTTAAATTTTCAGTTACTTCAATCAATTGATTTACTTCTTTTAAAGTTAAGAAGTTGGGCTGTTTAATTTCTGATCGTTTAGGATATAAATGGTTTAAATTGATTTTTATTCCCAACACAAAATCATAAAACTTTGAAATACTAACCAAAATCATTTTTTGATATGTGGTACTACATTTTCCATTATTTATTTTCCAAAAGATATAGTTTTCAATATGTGATATTTCAATTTCTTCAATACAAGAAAATTGCTTTGAAACATAATATAAAAATAATAACAAATTGCTTTGGTAGTTTTTAATTGAGGAAGAACTATATCTCTGAATTTTTAAACTTTCAGCAAAACGCTGCAAGAGATCTTGAATATCCATGGTAATCGATTTGGGTTGGGATTATAAAAATAGAAAAAATGCGTCAATAAAACAATATTAGAAAAATGAATTTTAGTATTGTATTGATATTAATGAAAGCATAAAAAAACAATCTTGTACTGCAAAATGGATTGACGCATGTAATTAATTTTGGATTATCTCAATGATTATATTTGGATGTTGCAAAAAACCCAAATCTACAATACGTTTCATTTAGTCGCGAATAAATAGAACCGTTACCTTGCAAGGATGTTACTATTGGGAAATGCATAGGCAGAAAATCCACAGTGGAAAACAACAGCAGAAAATCTTTGACTGCCTTAAAGAGCCAGAAGCTCTTGCAAAGATTCAAGCAAAATTTTTATTAATTATGAAAAAAAATTTAATCAAAGATTTAATTTATGCATATCTAATTATATTTGTTTTATTTTGTTTTGCTTTTGTTAGTTGTTCAATTGACAACGAAACACAAAAAGTTATAAATGAAAAACAAATTGTCGAAAATTTAAAGAAATTTTCTAAAGATTTTTTACAAAAATCAATTGAACTAGAGGAAGCTTTTGCTAAATCACCTAGTTCAAATAGGATATTAGTTATAAAAACGAATTGTTAAATGTAAAAAGTGATTCGGAATTTAATCAATTAATGACTAGTGCTGGTTTTATTAACAGTAATGAAATTTTAACATTATTAAAAAGCAGGATTGAACTTGAAAACAATTTTAGAAATCAAAATCCCGATTTTTACCTTTTTGATGTTAATAAACGAAATTCTTTACTTAACAAAGAATATAATATAGTTCTTGAAGAGTATATTTCAGCTCAAAACAACAATATTACATTAAGAGGTTGTGGCAGTACTTATAACAGAGATGTTAGTCGTTGTAATAGAGACTACGGTAAATGTGCAATAACCGCAGTAATTGCTGCAGCTGGAGGCATATGGCCCGGATTAGCTGTTGGAGCGATTTGTGCATGGGATTTAATGGACTGTAAGTCTGATGCATTGGAAGATTATGATGATTGTATTAATTAAAAAATAAATAAGATGTATTCAAAAATTAAAACCATTATTTATTCAAAATATAATTATATAAATTATTTTTTCGTTTCTACTTATATTTTTTGCAACTTAATTTCTGGTAGAGAATATCGATCTAGAATTTCATGGATATTTATATTAATAATGCTACCTGTTTTTTTTATTAAATTAATTCAAGATTTAAAAGTAGATAAAGAGAAAAATAACAATAATACAAAAGAGACGATATTAAAAATGTTAATAGTATTTGGACTATTAACTTTATTATATGTTTTATCTGAATTTAGAATTATTGATCAATAAATTAATTCTAGTTTACAACATTTTTTTTGTTAATACATAAAAATAATAATTCTTTTTTGTAACTTTTTGTCTACTCTATACGTATAACCTTTGTACACTTAAAAAATTGAGGAGACAAAGACATGAGACAACTTAAAATTACCAAGCAGGTTACCAATCGTGAAACCGCTTCATTAGACAAATATTTACAAGAAATTGGAAAAGTTGACCTTATTACTGCTGACGAAGAAGTAGAATTAGCTCAGAAGATCAAAGCCGGAGACCAACGCGCTTTAGAGAAATTGACCAAAGCCAATTTACGTTTCGTGGTTTCTGTTGCAAAACAATACCAAAATCAAGGACTTACGTTACCCGATTTGATTAATGAAGGAAATTTAGGTTTGATCAAAGCGGCTCAACGTTTTGACGAAACGCGTGGTTTCAAATTCATTTCGTATGCTGTTTGGTGGATTCGTCAGTCTATTTTGCAAGCTTTGGCTGAACAATCTCGTATCGTTCGTTTGCCTTTGAACAAAATTGGTTCTATCAATAAAATCAACAAAATGTATGCTTTATTGGAGCAATCTAATGAGCGTCCGCCTTCTGCAGAAGAAATTGCAAAAGAATTGGACATGACTGTAAATGACGTAAAAGAGTCTATGAAAAACTCAGGGCGTCACTTATCTATGGATGCGCCTTTGGTGGAAGGAGAAGACTCTAACTTGTATGACGTATTACGTTCAGGTGAGTCGCCAAATCCAGACCGCGAATTAATTCACGAATCGTTGCGTACGGAAATCGAGCGTTCTTTAGAAACCTTAACTCCAAGAGAAGCAGACGTGGTTCGCTTGTATTTTGGTTTAGGCGATCAACACCCAATGACGTTAGAAGAAATCGGAGAAACTTTCGACTTAACTCGTGAGCGTGTGCGCCAAATTAAA
>CAZOHO010000152.1:0-4549 GCA_964579755.1 uncultured Flavobacterium sp. | reverse complement strand
TTCAAGAAGCCTTAGAAAGTAAAGAAGAAAGCAAAGGAGTGTATGGCGATTTAACTCGTGCTGCAGAGCCGGTATTGATAGGGTCACGTCATCCCATTTCGTTGGTTAAAAACCAAATTATCGATATTTTCTCAACTGTAGGTTTCAACGTGTCTGAAGGTCCAGAAATCGAAGACGATTGGCACAATTTTACTGCCTTGAACTTGCCAGAATACCATCCGGCTCGTGATATGCAGGACACCTTTTTTATTCAAACAAATCCCGATATTTTGTTGCGCACCCACACCTCATCAGTACAAGTGCGTTATATGGAAAATAACAAACCGCCAATTAGAACGATTTCTCCTGGGCGTGTTTTTCGTAACGAAGCGGTATCGTCACGTTCCCACTGTATTTTCCATCAAGTGGAAGGCTTGTATATTGACAAAGACGTTTCTTTTGCCGATTTAAAACAAACCTTATTGTATTTCACTAAAGAGATGTTCGGAAAGTCAAAAATCCGTTTGAGACCCTCTTATTTTCCGTTTACAGAACCAAGTGCCGAGATCGATATTTATTGGGGCTTGAAAACCGAAACGGATTACCGTATTACCAAAGGAACAGGTTGGTTAGAAATTGGAGGTTGCGGAATGGTAGATCCGAATGTATTGAAAAATTGCGGTATCAATCCAGACGAATACAATGGTTTTGCTTTCGGAATGGGAGTAGAGCGTATTGCCATGTTGCTGTACCAAATTGGAGATATCCGAATGTTTTACGAAAATGACGTTCGTTTCTTAGAACAATTCAAATCAATAGTATAATTTATAATTCGCCCTTTTTGAAGTAACATTTAGAAAGGGTTTTTTACAATGAAAAAAGACATCATCATCCCCGAAGTAGAAAATGTTTTCATGACAGTCGTTCAAGAATGGAGCGATGATTTCATGGAAAAAGTGTGGTATGCTTATTTAGTCAACGATTCTGATTTTCAATTGGACGGCGTAATGGTCGTTTCTAAAGCATTTGGAACCTTAGACGGTGAGATGAAAAAAACATCGGTTTTACGTCATGCTTTTGCGGAAATTCCTGAGGTTTCTGTGGCCAAAATCGAGATGATTGAAAAAAGCCTATTGGCTTTAAACAATGAATTTATGGTGACTTTTTTTATAGGGAATACTTTGTATGACAAGAAATTTATTTTCAAAGCGAATTCTATTCAAGAAGCCAATCAAGAAGAAGTGCCAATTCTATTTGTAGAGGGTGTAATTGTTCGATAATTACTTACCCTCTCTGCGTTTTTTAGCAGTCCAGCTAGAGTAGCCCAATATAAAAATTCCAAAAACAATATAACCCACGGCTCTAAAATAGTAGCCGTTGTCTGCTAATTGGGTGGCTAGTGGCGTTGTGCCAGACAGGTACCAAGTAGAAAAACCTATCATAAAAAGTCCCCAAAAAATGCCTGTTTTAACCTGATATTTCCATCTTTCGCTCATAATTGCTGTATTTAATCCAATTGGTCTGTCAAATTTTTGAATACTTTTTTGGCATTTTTCCCTTCGTATAAAATGCTGTATACCGCATTAATAATTGGGGTGCTGGCTCCGTAACCTTGATTCAATTGGTACGCACTTTTAGTGGCATAATACCCTTCGGCTACCATACTCATTTCCATCATCGCACTCTTTACGGTATAACCTTTTCCAATCATATTTCCGAACATTCTGTTTCTAGAAAAAACAGAATATCCCGTAACCAATAAATCGCCCAAATAAGCCGAGTCATTGATGTTGCGTTTCATTTTATGTACTTTTTTGATGAATTTTTTCATCTCCCGAATAGCATTACTCATCAAAACCGATTGGAAGTTATCTCCATAGCCTAAACCATGAGCAATTCCTGCCGCTACTGCATAAATGTTTTTTAACATCGCCGCATATTCAGTACCAATAATGTCATCGGTAATTTTAGTTTTGATGTAATTGCTGGATAAATTTTTAGCTACAATAGTCGCTTTTTCAGGATCCCCACACGCAATAGTCAGGTACGAAAGTCGCTCTAATGCCACTTCTTCGGCATGACAAGGCCCTGTAATTACACCTATATTATAATAAGGAATGTTATAATTAAAATGAAAATGTTCGCCCACAATTAAACTCGTTTCAGGCACAATACCTTTAATAGCAGAGAAAATGATTTTGTTCTCTAGCGAAGTAGTCAAATTAGCCAATTCAGCTTCCAAAAAAGCAGATGGAATAGCAAAAATCAGATAATCGGCATAAGCAACGGCTTCGTTAATATCGTGTGTTAATCGTAGTTTATTGGTGTCAAACTCCACCGAACTTAAGTAATTCGGATTGTGTTTTTCTGTTTTGATATGTTCAATTGCAGCTTCGTTACGCATGTACCAAGAAATTTCTGGTAAATTAGTACATAACATTTTCGCAATGGCGGTAGCCCAACTACCTCCACCAATCACTGCAAATTTTAAATTTTCGGTCATTTTATGTATTGGATTTAATCAAAAGTAGGTAAAAAAAAGCAAAAAACACCAATTTATTCTATTTGGTAGTATCAGAATTGATAGGCTTTAGCAATGCAACGACTACTTTTTAATTTATTTTTTTACACTGCTGCACAATAAAAAATAATAGTTTACGTTGTAAACTATTATTAATGAAGTTTTTATAGTTAAAAATGCACTTTGAGTTAGTTAGTTTTGTTTTTGTATTTTGAAAAGGCGTCCCACGGTAGTTAGTAGAACGCCTTTTTGATTTTAAAACTAGTAACTTAATTCAACAATCTCACGCAGTTTGTCTAAAGTGAGGTTTTGTCTTTCACCTAAAGCTTTCCAACCCCTTTCTTCAAATCGATTTACGATAAAATCAGCCGTATTTTCAATGTTGGCAGCATTTTCAGAAATTTTGGTTTTCATTCCCATAGTATGATAAAAGGCTACAGTTGCTTCAATCGCTTGACGGGCAATTTCTTCCTCGGTTCCAGTTAATTGGAACACTCTTTTGCCATATTGTGCTAATTTTTCTTTTTTGGTTTCAAATAAAACGCGGAAAAGATTAGGGCCAATAATCGCCAATGTTCTGGCGTGGTCAATATTGTACAACGCGGTTAATTCATGTCCAATCATGTGCGTTGCCCAATCTGACGGAACGCCTTTTTGAATCAATCCGTTTAATGCCATGGTACAACTCCACATAAAATTTGATGCCAAGGTATAATCGGTTGGATTTTCGACTACTTGAGGACCAACTTCAATTAGGGTTTGTAAAATGCTTTCGGCAATTCGATCTTGTAAATAGCCTTTGTGTGGATAGGTTAAATATTGCTCCAAAACGTGAACATAGGCATCAATAACGCCATTTTGTAATTGTCTTTTTGGCAATGACGCAATCACAGTTGGATCGCAAATTGAAAACTTTGGAAACATAGCCGAACCACCAAAATCGCGTTTTTCTTGGGTTGCTTTTATCGAAATCACTGAACCTGAATTCATTTCGCTTCCCGTAGCAGGCAAAGTTAGAACAGTTCCAAAAGGTACCACATCAGCCCCTTCTTTGAAGAGAATTCTTTGGTGTAGAATATCCATTGGATTGCCTTGAAAATGAACAGCAGCCGAGATGAATTTTACTCCGTCTATTACGCTTCCGCCACCCACAGCCAAAATGAAATCTATTTTTTGTTCGCGAATGATTTCTACGGCTTTCATTAAGGTTTCATAATAGGGGTTGGCTTCGATGCCGCCAAATTCCACTACATCAAAACCCTGCAATGCCGTTTTTACTTGGTCGTAAATTCCATTTTTAAAAATACTTCCACCGCCATAAGCGACTAATACTTTCGATTCTTTAGGAATTAAAGTACTTAATTTTTCTATTTCTCCTTTTCCAAAAATTAATTTGACAGGATTGTATAATTCAAAATTTAACATGAGTATAAGTTTTTATTAAAAGTACTAAATAAGGAAGCAACCGTTAGGTAAACAACTGTTAATAGTACCGATTTATTTTTTGTAAAAATTATTGTGATCAATGTATGCCCAAACTTTTTGAGGTAGCAAAGCCAAGACATTTTTTCCTTTTTTGATGTGGTCTCTTATAGCTGTAGAAGAAATTTCTACCACAGGAGCATCAATCAGATGAATTTTTGGGTGATTTTTAAAAAGGTGATTGTCATTTTCATCAGTAAAACCAACTCTCGGGTAGACGTAGATTTCGTGATGTGCTAAAATCGCCTCGTAATTTTTCCATTTGTGAAACGACTTCAAATTGTCTTCGCCCATAATTAAAGAAAACGCATGTTCTGGATATTTTTCTTCTAAATGAACTAAGGTGTTCACTGTATAATTGGGCTGCGAAAGCTTAAATTCAATATCCGAAGGTTTGATTTTTGGAAAATCTTCTGTTGCTAAAAACACCATTTCTAATCGGTGATGGTCAGCCAGCAGTGTGCTTTTCTTTTTCAACGGATTGTGTGGAGTAACCACCATCCAAACCTGGTCTAAATCGGCATGCTCCGCCATGTGATTGGCAATAATTAAATGCCCCACATGAAT
>CAZOHO010000151.1:0-4623 GCA_964579755.1 uncultured Flavobacterium sp. | reverse complement strand
AAATCCCATTTTCCATTTCTAAAAATAAAAAGCACCTCCCCTTTTTTATTGTACACCAAGCCCCCACCCGCTTTATTTACAGGAATTTTTTCTTTTAAGGTTTTCAAAATTTCCTTTTCATCAGGATGATACAAATAGGCTTTTTGAATTTTATTTTGAAAAATTTTTACAATAAGCTGTTCGATGTCAATACTTTCTAACAAAAACAATTGAAAATCGGTCTCCTTAGAGATATGATTTGTTAAAAAAAGTGGTTTGTCGTTCACAAAAACTTTATACATTTGCACTATGATTTTTAATAAAGAAACAGCCGAAAAAACAGCCGAATTGCTTTTGCAAATAAATGCAATTAAATTGAATCCAAGAAATCCTTTTACATGGGCTTCTGGATGGAAATCGCCAATCTATTGCGACAACCGACTAATCCTTTCATTTCCAGCCATCCGAAATTATGTTCGCGATGAGTTTGCCAAAAATATTGAAAAACAATTTGGTAAACCCGACGTAATTGCAGGAGTTGCTACTGGAGCCATTGGAATTGGTATTCTTGTTGCCGAATGTATGGGATTGCCTTTTGTATATGTTCGTCCAGAACCTAAAAAACACGGAAGACAAAATCAAGTAGAAGGATTTTTACAGAAAGGACAAAATGTAGTGGTGGTGGAAGACTTAATTAGCACTGGAAACAGTAGTTTACTTGCTGTAGAGGCTTTGAAAGAAGCCGGCGCTAACATCAAAGGAATGGCTGCTATTTTTACCTATGGATTTGGCTTAGCCGAAGAAAACTTCAAAAATGCTAAAGTGGAATTGTATACTTTAAGCAACTATCAAAATTTATTGAGCTTGGCTGTAGCCAAAACTTACATTACCGAAGAAGAACAACAAACTTTGAGCGAATGGAATGTGAATCCTTCGACTTGGAATGTGTAATTTGAAATAAAAACCAGATGAATTTAGAAAGTCCAAAAGTGAGTGTTCAAAAATCAGCACAAGAATTATTTAATTTATTGTCTGATGTAAAAAACTTTGAACAATTAATGCCTGAAAATATTGCAAAATTTGAAGTGATTGGCGCTGACGCTTTTATTTTTGGTTTAAAAGGAATGCCTGAAATCAAATTAGTGATTAAAGAAAAACTGGCTCCAAACAAACTCGTTTTAGGTGCTGCTAGCGATAAATTGCCTTTTACTTTAACCGCTTCCATTGACGCGATTTCTGAAAATAGTGCTGATGTAAAGCTAGATTTTGAAGGCGATTTCAACCCCATGATGGCGATGATGATTAAAGGACCTATCCAAAAATTCATTGAAACCTTGGTGGAGAATATGCACAAATTATAATATTTAAATAGGATAACAAAAAAGGGCTGTAAAATTACAGCCCTTTTTTATTAATATAACATTTGAATTTCTTTGATATCAAATTCAGCAACAGAATCGTCTTCTAACAAGACTTGTAACTTACCAATTGTGGATATGCCTTGAATCATTCCCATGAATTTTTCATCCTTTGAATTGGCAAATGGCATTGGCACTCCTTTTTTATACAACAAGTCCACAAATTGTTGCCGCAACGAAGCTGGATTTAGTTTACTCGCAGCTACATTCATTTCTAAGTGTGCAATAATTTCCAAAAGCAACTTTTCTTTATCGAATTCTTTTCCTGTTACCACTGCCAAAGAAGACGCTTTGGGCAAACCTTCAAAATTAGTTTGGTTGACATTCAATCCTAAACCAACGATTGACAAGATAGTTCCATCACTTTTAATGATATTTTCAATCAAAATGCCTCCAATTTTTTTATTGGCTGACAGAATGTCGTTTGGCCATTTGATACTCAAATCAGGGATGTTATTCTTTTTTAAAGCAGTAATAACCGCTAAAGAAACAGCAATATTTAAGTTGAAAATTTCGTTGATATCTTTCAATAAATCCTTAACCAAAACACTCATTATTAGATTTTTACCTGCTTGCGAGTTCCAAACAGCTCCCATTTGCCCCTTCCCTTTGGTTTGGTTCTCGGCAGTAACCACAGTAAAGTTTTCGAGCGCTTCTTTACTGGATATCCCTTTTAGAAATTCGTTAGTAGAATCTATGGCATCGAGTTTGATTAGTTTCATACAACTATAATTTGCAACACAGAACTTAATATTCTGTTAATGGTTCAAAAATAATCACAAAAAATGGTAACTTTACCAACTTATATTAAAAATAATTCATGGCGAAAAAGACTATAAATAATGATGTACTCATTGCTAACATCATCAAGGGAATCGAAGAAGTAAAAGGAAATGATATTGACATCTTAGATTTAAGAGAAATAGATACCGCAGTGTGCGATTATTTCATCATCTGTAACGGAACCTCTAACACTCAAGTTAACGCCATTGTAAGCTCCGTTCAAAAAACCGTTTCAAAAGAATTGAAAGACAAGCCTTGGCATGTAGAAGGAACTGATAATGCCGAGTGGGTATTGATGGACTATGTCAATGTAGTGGTTCACGTTTTCCAAAAACACATCCGTGAGTATTACAACATCGAAAGCCTTTGGGGAGATGCAAAAATTACTTCAATCGAAAACAAATACTAAAGAAAAAAACTAGTAATGGCGAATAATAATCCAAATCCGAATAAATTTAAAGTAAGTCCTTGGTTAGTATACACGGGTATTCTTCTTATTTTTCTTTTCATCAGTTTTGCAACTGGCGGAAGTAATTTTGAGGAGCCTGCGCAATTAACCTCGTCTAAATTCAACAATTTCCTTGAAAAAGGACAAATTGAAAAAGTGATTGTGTACAATAAAAGCGAAGCTGAAGTGTATTTAACTGCGGCCGCTTTAAAAGACAAAACACATTCAAAAGTAGCTAAAGACGTTTTTGATCGTCCTAACGCTGGACCGCATTATACTTTGGAAATTGGTAACGACCAAATCTTCCAAACCAAATTAGAAAAAGCGGTGGGAGAAGGAAAATTGAAAGATTTTAACTTCTTACAAAAAAGCAATTGGACTGACATTTTCGTGAGTTTATTGCCAATTATCGTCATTATTGCTGTTTGGATATTCATCATGAGAAGAATGTCGGGTGGCGGTGCTGGTGGTGGCGGACAAATTTTCAATATTGGAAAATCGAAAGCCAAATTATTTGACGAAAAAACAGATATTAAAACGACTTTCAAAGATGTAGCGGGTTTAGAAGGAGCTAAAGAAGAAATTCAAGAAATTGTAGAATTCCTTAAAAACCCTGAAAAATACACTAATCTTGGAGGTAAAATACCAAAAGGAGCACTTTTAGTAGGACCTCCTGGAACAGGAAAAACCTTATTAGCTAAAGCTGTTGCTGGTGAAGCACAAGTACCTTTCTTCTCTTTATCAGGTTCTGATTTTGTTGAAATGTTTGTAGGAGTTGGAGCGTCACGTGTGAGAGATTTATTCAAACAAGCCAAAGAAAAATCACCTTCAATTATCTTTATCGATGAGATTGATGCGGTAGGTAGAGCAAGAGGAAAAAACAATATGTCAGGTGGTAATGACGAACGTGAAAACACATTGAATCAGTTGTTAACTGAGATGGATGGTTTTGGAACTAATTCGAACGTTATTGTACTAGCAGCTACGAACCGTGCTGACGTTTTAGACAAAGCGTTGATGCGTGCAGGTCGTTTTGACAGACAAATATTTGTTGATTTACCAGACATTCGCGAACGAGGAGAAATCTTTAAAGTGCATTTAGCACCTTTGAAAAAAGTAGAAGGATTAGATGTTGACTTTTTGGCCAAACAAACGCCTGGTTTTTCAGGTGCTGATATTGCTAATGTTTGTAACGAAGCAGCTTTGATTGCTGCAAGAAACAATAAAACTGCAGTTGACAAACAAGATTTCTTAGACGCTGTTGACAGAATCATTGGTGGTTTAGAAAAGAAAAATAAAATTGTAACTCCAGAAGAGAAAAAAGCAATTGCCATTCACGAAGCAGGTCACGCAACCGTAAGTTGGATGTTAGAACATGCTGCACCGCTAATCAAAGTAACCATTGTACCAAGAGGACAAAGTTTAGGTGCTGCTTGGTATTTACCGGAAGAACGTTTAATTGTTCGTCCTGACCAAATGCTAGACGAAATGTGTGCTACCATGGGAGGAAGAGCCGCTGAAAAAGTAATCTTCAATAGAATTTCCACCGGAGCATTAAGTGACTTAGAAAAAGTAACTCGCCAAGCAAGAGCAATGGTCACAGTTTATGGTTTAAATGAGAAAATTGGAAACGTTACTTACTATGATTCTTCGGGCCAAAGCGAATACAGTTTCTCAAAACCATATTCTGACGAAACTGCTAAAGTAATTGACGAAGAAATCTCTACTTTAATCGAAGGACAATACCAAAGAGCGATTCAGATATTAGAAGAAAATAAAGATAAACTGAATCAATTAGCTGATATTTTAATCGAAAAAGAAGTCATATTTAAAGATGATTTAGAAGCTATTTTCGGAAAAAGAAGCTTTGATGAAAACTTAGAAGAAGTAGTCTCTTAATTTTAAATTATCAATATTTTATAAAATCTTAATTCAAAAATCACTTTTGAATTAAGATTTTTTTATCTTTGAACGTTTTCAAACAATATTTTAAGT
>CAZOHO010000150.1:0-4663 GCA_964579755.1 uncultured Flavobacterium sp. | reverse complement strand
GCTGCTTGACTGTCTAAGGCTTCTAATTGTACCGTGTAGTTTTGTTTTGGCACAATCGTTTCTACTACAGTTTTTAAACTCGTTTGTTCTTCTTCAGACAATTTAGAAATCGCCGTATCTTCTTTCTTGATTAAATTATCAATGTGGTCTGAATCGACACGTACAAAACTAATTTCGCTATTGTCGCCTTCTAATTTTTGGATCAGGTGTGAGATAATTGGCGAATCCAACAACAATACTTCGTATCCTTTTTCTTTGGCAATTTCGATGTACGAATGTTGCGCTTCTTTGTTATTGGCATACAACAAGACTAATTTATTGTTCTTGTCAGTTTGTTTTTCTTTTAGGTTTTCTTTCAATTCGTCCAAAGTGAAGTATTTGTCGTCTACCGTTGGGTACAAAACAAATGCCCCTGCTTTTTCATAGAATTTATCTTCAGACAGCATTCCGTATTCCAAAACGATTTTGATGTCGTTCCATTTTTGCTCAAAATCGGCACGATTGTCATTGAACAATGCTTTTAGTTTATCGGCTACTTTACGCGTAATGTAATTCGAGATTTTCTTCACCGCAGCATCCGCTTGTAAACCTGAACGCGACACGTTCAATGGAATGTCTGGTGAGTCGATAACTCCTTTTAACATCGTCAAGAACTCCGGTACAATTCCTTCTACATTGTCAGTTACAAACACTTGGTTTTGGTACAACTGAATTTTGTCTTTCTGAATTTGTAAATCCGATCCTAATTTAGGGAAGTACAAAATCCCCGTTAAGTTGAACGGATAATCTACATTCAAGTGAATGTTGAATAGCGGTTCTTCAAACTGCATTGGGTACAACTCGTGGTAGAACTTTTTGTAGTCTTCCTCGTTTAATTCTGTTGGTTGTTTTGTCCAAGCTGGATTTGGATTGTTGATGATATTGTCTACTTCGATAGTCTCTGGTTTTGCGTCTTCGGCAGCCCCTTCTGGTAACGGAAGTGTTTCTGTTTTGGTTCCAAATTTAATTGGAATCGGCATGAATTTATTGTAACGGTTCAGTAATTCTTTGATTTTGAATTCTTCTAAAAACTCCAAAGAATCTTCGGCGATATGCAGGATAATTTCGGTACCTCTGTCGGTTTTGTCAGCAGGTTCCAAAGTAAATTCAGGACTACCGTCGCAAGTCCAATGTGCTGCTGGTTCGTCTTTGAATGATTTAGTGATGATTTCTACTTTTTCAGCCACCATAAAAGCCGAGTAAAATCCAAGACCAAAATGACCAATAATTCCAGAATCTTTAGCCGAATCTTTGTATTTGTCTAAGAATTCTTCTGCTCCAGAAAAAGCCACTTGGTTGATGTATTTTTCTACTTCGTCAGCCGTCATCCCCAAACCTTGATCAATGATGTGCAGTTTTTTGCCTTCTTTGTCAATTTTTACTTCAATAATGGGATTGCCATACTCTACTTTGGCTTCGCCAATACTTGTTAAGTGCTTTAATTTTAAGGTAGCATCTGTTCCATTTGAAATCAATTCGCGCAAGAAAATTTCGTGATCGCTGTATAAAAATTTCTTGATTAATGGGAAGATATTCTCTACCGAAACATTAATTTTTCCAGTTGTCATAGTGTATAAATTTTAAGTTTAAATTGATGGAAATTTAGTTTTCAAATAGAATACCAAACCCCTTTAAAGTGACAAATTGGCATTTGGTCGATTTTCTAATTGAGAATCTTCGAACTGTTTTTTCTTCTTGTATCTTTAGGTTAGTTTAATCGTGTAATACAGAGAAAAAATGAAAAAAATAATTAGCATTGGCAGTAGTATTGTGTTGATTTTAGTAAGCTTAGTGAGCAGTTGCGACTCCGTTAAAAACGCTAGCAATACACAAAAAGGAGCTGTGATAGGTACCGTTGGAGGCGCTGTAATTGGTGGTATTATAGGGAATAATGCAGGAAAAGGAGGCAAAGGAGCTATGGGAGCAGTTTTAGGAGGTGTTATTGGTGGGGTTGCCGGCGGTGTTATTGGTAACCAAATGGACAAACAAGCTAAAAAAATTGATGAAGCTTTGCCCGGTGCCGAAGTACAGCGAGTAGGAGAAGGGATTCGTTTGGTTTTAAATGAAAATGCGATTCGTTTTGATACCAACAAGTCAACTTTGACGACTCAAGCGCAACAGAATTTGGATAAACTAGTTCCGATTTTACAAGAATATCCAGAAACGAATATTCAAATTTTTGGGTATACCGATACTACAGGTACTCCAGAATACAATTTGACACTTTCACAAAAAAGAGCCGAAACAGTGAAATGGTATTTGGTTTCCAAAGGCTTAAAAGCAAGTCGATTTACAACCATTGGCAACGGAATAGCAGACCCTATTGCAACTAACGATACCCCAGAAGGAAGAACCCAAAATCGACGAGTAGAATTTGCTATTACGGCCAATGAAAAAATGATACAAGATGCAAAAAATGGCAATTAACTATTCATAACATCCCATTGTAAAAGCTGTTCTTTTAAGGTGCAGCTTTTTTTTATTGAAGTATTCAAATTAAACATTGTAAATTTGGCTTCTTTAAATCAAACCATGCTGGAACTTAAGGATATTACATTTACGTATATTGACCAAGCCGTTATTAATGGGCTTAGTTTTGTGGCGCAACAAGGACAGAATATTTCTGTCATTGGCGAAAGCGGTTGCGGTAAAAGTACCTTGCTGAAGTTGATTTATGGTTTGTACGATCTGGATTCGGGAACTATCAATTATAACGAATATCCTATTTTAGGACCCAAATACAATTTGATTCCGGGTGAAGATTATATTAAATATTTGGCACAAGATTTTGATTTGATGCCTTATATTACTGTGGAAGAAAATGTAGGTAAGTTCCTTTCGAATATCTATCGTGACAAAAAGAAAGCCCGTGTGCAGGAACTACTTGAAATGGTTGAAATGACTGAGTTTGCCAAAGTCAAAGCTAAATATTTGAGTGGCGGTCAGCAACAACGTGTCGCTTTGGCCAGAGTTTTAGCCTTAGAACCCCAAATTTTATTGCTGGATGAACCTTTTAGCCAAATCGATTCCTTTCGGAAAAATGCGTTGCGCAGAAATGTATTTCAGTATTTAAAAGCAAAGAAAATTACTTGTATCATCGCCACCCACGATAGTACTGATGCCTTGTCTTTTTCTGACGAAACGATAGTAATGCAGCACGGCAAAATCATTGCCAAGGACACGCCTCAAAACCTATACCACCATCCTAAAACAGTTTATATAGCTTCTCTGTTTGGCGAAGTTAATTCTTTGGAATTGAATGGAAAACTACATTTGGTTTATCCTCATCAACTCAAGCTGGACCCGAAGGGGCTGTTGAAAGGTGTTGTACAACAATCGTATTTTAAAGGGAGTCACTATTTGATTGCCTTCACTTCAGGTTCTCAAACCTTGTTTTTTGAGAACGAATCTGTATTAGATGCAGGAACGCCAATTACTGTGCGTATTTCAATAAATTCATTTTAAGTCGGCTAAATCCAATTTATTTATTACTTTAGATTTTGGAATCGAAAAGATAGCCCTAAATTTAATACACTACTACACGTATGTACCACTCAAAAATAACAGGATTAGGATTTTATGTTCCTGACCATGTAGTTACTAATGATGATTTATCTAAAATCATTGATACGAATGACGAATGGATTCAAGAAAGAACTGGGATTCAAGAACGTCGCCACATTGTACCAGGTCAAGATACGACCACTTCTATGGGAGTCAAGGCGGCAGCCATTGCGATTGAGCGTTCCGGTTTGGCCAAAGAAGACATTGATTTTGTCGTTTTTGCCACCTTAAGTCCCGATTATTATTTTCCAGGACCGGGTGTTTTAGTGCAACGCGATTTGGGTTTGCGCACTGTCGGTGCTTTGGATGTTAGAAACCAATGTTCGGGATTTGTCTATGCCTTATCTGTAGCTGATCAATACATTAAAACGGGAATGTATAAAAACGTTTTGGTTATTGGTTCCGAAGTACAATCCACAGGATTAGACATGACCACTCGTGGACGTGGGGTTTCGGTGATTTTTGGAGATGGAGCAGGAGCGGCAGTTTTAAGTCGTGAAGAAGATGTGACTAAAGGAATTTTATCTACGCATTTGCATTCAGAAGGGCTTCATGCCGAAGAATTGATTGTGAAAGCACCCGGAATGGGAGGTCGATGGGTAACGGATATTTTGAAAGACAATAATCCAGACGATGAAAGTTATTTCCCGTATATGAATGGGCAATTTGTATTTAAAAATGCAGTGGTTCGTTTTGCGGAGGTGATTAATGAAGGTTTGGAAGCCAATAATTTGCAAGTGGCTGATATTGATATGTTGATTCCGCATCAAGCGAATTTGAGAATTTCGCAATTCATTCAGAAAAAATTCGGATTGAAAGACGAACAAGTCCATAATAATGTGATGAAATACGGTAATACCACCGCGGCATCTATTCCGATTGCTTTGACGGAGGCTTGGGAACAAGGTAAAATCAAGTCAGGAGACACCGTTGTTTTAGCGGCATTTGGTAGCGGTTTTACTTGGGCAAGTGCTATTATTAAATGGTAGTCCAAGTTGCGTCATGATACGATAGTTGCAAAATAGCAAAATCGAAAAGTCGAAGGATTCAATTCTTTCGG
>CAZOHO010000149.1:0-4727 GCA_964579755.1 uncultured Flavobacterium sp. | reverse complement strand
AGTCCTGTTGCTTTTTTAGGTTTAAAAACAAGAGGTATCTCGGTTTTATATCCAGAACGTACTTTTGCTACTGCCGATCACAACACACCAACAATAAACCAACACTTACCTGTTGCAGACCCTCTATCAGCAAATCAATTGAAAGCGCTGGAAGATAATGCAAATGAATATGGTATTTCTCACTGGGGATTAGGTCACCAAAAAAACGGAATTGTACACGTTGTAGGTCCTGAAAACGGAATTACATTACCTGGCGCCACTATTGTTTGTGGAGATTCACATACTTCTACTCACGGAGCTTTTGGTGCCATTGCTTTTGGTATTGGAACATCTGAGGTAGAAATGGTATTGTCTACACAATGTATTATGCAGCCAAAACCAAAGAAAATGCGCATCAACGTGAATGGTCAATTAAACAAAGGAGTAGGTCCAAAAGACGTAGCACTTTATATTATTGCCCAATTAACTACTTCTGGTGGTACTGGATATTTTGTAGAATATGCCGGTGATGTTTTTGAAAATATGACTATGGAAGGTCGTATGACTGTATGTAACTTAAGTATCGAAATGGGTGCTCGTGGAGGAATGATTGCTCCAGACCAAACCACTTTTGATTTCTTGGAAGGAAGACTTCATGCTCCAAAAGGCGAAGCTTGGGATAAAGCGGTAGCTTATTGGAAAACCTTGAAAACGGAAGCTGATGCAGTTTTTGATGCTGAATTAAACATCAACGCAGCTGATATTGAACCAATGATTACCTATGGTACTAATCCTGGAATGGGAATTGGTATTTCTAAACATATTCCGAATGCTAACCAAGTTGAAGGTGGCGAGGAAACTTACAAAAAATCATTAGCTTATATGGGCTTCGAAGAAAATGACATCATGATTGGTAAACCAATCGACTATGTTTTCTTAGGAAGTTGTACTAATGGCCGAATTGAAGATTTTAGAGCTTTTACTGAAATTGTAAAAGGAAGAAAAAAAGCAGACAATGTAACTGCATGGTTGGTTCCAGGTTCTCACGTAGTAGAAGCACAAATTAAAGAAGAAGGATTGTTAGACATTCTTACTGAAGCAGGATTTGTATTGCGTCAACCAGGTTGCTCAGCATGTTTAGCAATGAATGATGACAAAGTACCTGCTGGAAAATACGCAGTAAGTACTTCAAATAGAAATTTTGAAGGTCGTCAAGGTCCTGGATCAAGAACTTTATTGGCAAGTCCAATAATGGCTGCTGCAGCTGCAGTTACAGGTAAATTGACTGATCCAAGGGATTTGTTATAAAAAGCCTTGAGCTTTCGGCCATGAGCTATGGGCAATTATTAATTACCCCAAAGCTGAAAGCCTACTGCCCAAAGCATAGAAAACTATGAGAGATTTTAGAAAATATAACGCTTGGCAAGAAAGTCATTTGTTTGCACTTGAGGTTTATCAAGTAACAAAAGAGTTTCCAAAAGAAGAATTATTTGGATTAACAAGTCAATTGAGAAGAGCGGTTTCTTCTATTCCAACGAATTTTGCCGAAGGTTGTGGTTCTAATTCCGAAAAAGAATTTGCAAGATATTTGAACATCGCAATTGCCTCTTGTTCGGAAGTAGAATATTTATTATTACTCACTTTTGATTTGAAATATTTAAACGCTGAAATCCATCCGATTTTAGAAACAAAAGTCGTTCAAATCAGAAAACAGATTTATCAATTAAGACTAAAATTAAATCAATAAATTTAGTGCAGTTTTAGCCCAAAGCTCAAGGCCCAAGGCAGACTGCCAAAAAACAAAGAAAAATGGCATACGATAAATTCAATATTCTAAGAAGTAGTGCGGTGCCACTACCTATAGAAAACGTAGATACCGATCAAATTATTCCAGCGCGTTTCTTGAAAGCAACCAAACGTGAAGGTTTTGGTGATAATCTTTTCAGAGACTGGAGATACAATGGAGACGATACTCCAAAAACAGATTTCGTTTTAAACAATCCAACTTACAGCGGAAAAATCCTTGTAGGTGGAAAAAACTTCGGTTCAGGTTCTTCTAGAGAACACGCAGCTTGGGCAGTTTACGATTACGGGTTCAGAGCGGTAGTTTCTAGTTTCTTTGCTGATATATTCAAAGGAAATTGTTTGAATATTGGAGTACTTCCTGTTCAAGTAAGTCCAGAATTTGCTGATACTATTTTCAGTGCTATTGAAGCTGATCCAAACACGGAATTGGAAATCAATTTACCAGAACAAACGATTACTTTATTGGCTACAGGTCAAAGTGAGTCTTTCGCTATCAATGGATACAAAAAGAACAATATGATCAACGGTTTCGATGATATTGATTACTTACAAAGTATGAAAGATGAGATTGTTGGTTTTGCCAACCAATTACCTTACTAAAAACAAATTATACAAATGCAGTTACTTCGTGTCAAATTTAGTATTTGACTGGGTAACTGCTTTTACCGTTTTATACAAAATAGAATAATTTGATTTCAAAATATCGAAATCAAAGCGCTTTAAGAATCAAATTTATAATGGGAAAAAGAAAAATTGAAATAATGGACACGACACTTCGCGATGGAGAACAAACCTCGGGAGTATCATTTTCTGCTGCAGAAAAATTAACCATTGCGCAATTATTGCTTGAAGAATTAAATATTGATCGTATTGAAATTGCTTCGGCGCGTGTAAGCGAAGGCGAATTTCAAGGAGTTAAAGGTATTATGGAGTGGGCTTCAGCCAAAGGATATAAGGATAAAATAGAAGTACTCTCTTTTGTAGACGGTGGCGTTTCTATCGAATGGATGAAAAAAGCAGGAGCCAAAGTTCAAAATTTATTGACCAAAGGTTCGCTCAACCATTTGACCCATCAATTAAAGAAAACACCCGAACAACATTTTAACGAAATTGCACAAGCAATTGCTTTGGCAAAAGAAAATAACATTGAAACCAACGTCTATTTAGAAGATTGGAGCAACGGAATGCGCAATTCTCAAGACTATGTTTTTCAATATTTGGATTTTTTAACCCAACAACCTGTTAAGAGAATCTTACTACCGGATACTTTGGGCGTATTAATTCCGTCCGAGACATTTGAATTTATTTCAAAAATCACTGCCAAATATCCTACTACCCATTTCGATTTTCACGCTCATAACGATTACGATTTAAGCGTTGCCAATGCAATCGAAGCGGTAAAAGCGGGTATTCACGGTTTACACGTTACCGTAAACGGAATGGGAGAACGCGCAGGAAATGCACCTCTTGAAAGTACCGTAGCGGTAATCAACGATTTTATTCCAGAAGTAAGCATCAACGTAAAAGAATCGTCTTTGTACTCGGTAAGTAAATTAGTTGAGACGTTTACAGGGTATCGAATTCCAGCTAACAAGCCTATTGTGGGAGATAATGTGTTCACACAAACTGCAGGAATACACGCTGACGGAGACAATAAGAACAACTTATATTTCAATGATTTACTTCCAGAACGTTTTGGAAGAAAAAGAAAATATGCTTTAGGAAAAACTTCCGGAAAAGCCAATATCGAAAAGAATCTTCAGGAATTGGGATTACACCTCAATCAAGACGATTTAAAATTGGTTACCCAACGAATTATCGAATTAGGCGACAAGAAAGAAACGGTTACCAAAGAAGACTTGCCGTACATCATCTCGGATGTTTTGGATAGCCAAACCTATGAAGAACGCATTACCGTTGAGTCGTACGTATTAGTTCACTCCAAAGGAATGCGCCCTTCGACAACTCTTTGTCTAAAAATTGACGGAGAAATTATCGAAGAAAATGCACAAGGCGACGGACAATTTGATGCTTTTATGAATGCCTTGGCAAAAATTTACAAAAGTAAAAAAATGAGTTTGCCCAAATTAGTAGACTACGCTGTGAGAATACCACCAGGAAGTAGCTCGGATGCGTTATGCGAAACCATTATTACTTGGGTCAATAACGGTAAAGAATTCAAAACCCGCGGGTTGGATTCGGACCAAACAGTAGCCGCTATTGTGGCGACTCAAAAAATGCTAAACGTAGTAAGCATATAAATACTGATCGAACGAAATAAAATATATAACACGAAAAATAATACCAAATGAAATTCAATATTGCTCTTTTAGCCGGAGACGGAATAGGACCAGAAGTAATTAATGAAGCTGTAAAAGTTTCGGATGCTATTGCAAAAAAATTCAATCACGAAATTAACTGGACTCCAGCATTAACCGGTGCTTGTGCTATCGATGCTGTTGGCGTTCCTTACCCTGATGAAACACACGAAATCTGTATGAAAGCAGATGCGGTTTTATTTGGCGCTATTGGACACCCAAAATACGACAACGATCCTTCAGCAAAAGTACGTCCTGAACAAGGTTTGTTATTGATGCGTAAAAAATTAGGATTGTTTGCTAATGTACGTCCTACTTTCACTTTCCCATCTTTGATTGACAATTCTCCTTTAAAAAGAGAGCGCATTGAAGGTACAGATTTAGTTTTCTTAAGAGAATTAACTGGCGGGATTTACTTTGGCGAAAAAGGAAGAAAAGACAACGGCGATACTGCTTTTGACAACTGTGTTTACACCAGAGCCGAAGTACAACGTTTAGCTAAAAAAGGTTTCGAATTAGCTATGACTCGTAGCAAAAAATTATGTTGTGTGGACAAAGCCAACGTATTAGAAACGTCTCGTTTGTGGAGAGAAACCGTTCAAGCGATGGAAAAAGACTATCCTG
>CAZOHO010000148.1:0-4734 GCA_964579755.1 uncultured Flavobacterium sp. | reverse complement strand
ATTTTTATGAAATAATTAAATTACACCTGTAATTTTTTAGGGTTTAACGTAATTTTAAACTGATATTTTGAATTTGATAATCTTATTTTTCATGTTTATAAGTAAATAAGTAGTTTTTTCAGCTGTTTAGTAATTTAAAAAGGCCAATTACAACTAGTAATTGGCCTTTTTAATCTTATGAGTAATTAAAGAAGATTATTTTTGGTTGAATTTGGTTTTATACCGATCATTTAATTTAGTTTGATGTGTTTCTAAACTAATTGATCTTCCTTGAATGAAAGCAGTGGTGAGTTTATTTGTTCTCATGTCTAAAGCATCTCCCTCTGAAATAAATAAAGTAGCATCTTTCCCAACTTCTAATGTTCCGCAAAAAGTGTCAATACCCAGTATTTTAGCAGTATTTGAAGTGATCAATTGTAAGGCTTGTTCTTTTCCTAATCCATAAGCTGCACAAGTACCAGCAAGAAAAGGTAAATTTCTTGTTCCCATTCGTTCATGTGCTCCGCTATTTTCTAAACCCACTACAACTCCCTGGTCAGTAAGTAATTTAGCTAGTTTAAATGGTAAGTCAACATCATCGTCATCATTTTCAGGCATTTCATGAACGCGTTTTAGCAAAACTCCTATGTGATTGTCTTTAAGATAATTTCCAATTTTATAAGCTTCATATCCGCCAACAATTACAATTTTCTCAATACCATTGTTTTTGGCTAGTTGAATTGCATCTATCATTTGTTTTTCTTCACCAGCATGAATAAATAAAGTTTGTTCACCGTTAAATAGTCCTTTAGTAGCTTCAAAAATTAAATTTCGCTCTTTAGCGGGAGTAGTATTGTATGCTTTTGCATTAGTGAAAAATGTATTTATTTCTTGAATTTGGTTTGTATATTCTTTATTAGCTTCAATAGTACCAGGTTCAAACCAAGAGCCACTTCGTTTAAAACTAGAAGGAAATTCCATATGAATTCCATCATTTTCTTTCACCACAGCATCACTCCAATGCCAAGCATCTAATTGTACAATTGATGAAGTTCCAGAAATTATTCCACCTCTAGGAGTAATTTGCGCCATTAAAATTCCGTTAGGTCTTACCGTTTCAATAACTTTTGAATCAGCTGTATAAGCAATCAAACTTCTAACATGTGGATTATAGGTTCCTATTTCAGATTCGTCGTCAGACGATTTTACAGCATCTATTTCGACTAATCCAAGAGTAGAGTTAGGCGCAATAAATCCAGGATAGACTTCCTTGCCTTTGGCATCAATTACGGTTTCATAGTTTGAAATGGCAATATTCTTATCATTGGATACTAAATCAATTTTTCCGTTTTTAAAACCAATAGCACTATTATCTAAAACGGTTCCGTTTCCAATGTGTGCTTTCGCATTTATAATCAATACGGATTTTTGTTGTTTTGGTGCTGGAGTTTGTTGTGCTGTACTTACCAATGATAGTCCTAGGGCTATTGTTAAGTAAACTATTTTTTTATGTATCATAATTGTAATAATTAATTTAAATGAATAAATGAACCTAAATTAGTATTCCATTGTGTCACAATGGTATTCTGTTCGTTCTGCTTTTTTAGGTTCTTGTGTAATCATTCCTTTGTTTTTCTCTTCTAATAATTGACCAATTAAAACACTTCTTTCTTTGGCAATCGCTTTTCGTTGTTCTTCATCTCTTTGTGAATCAAAGTAAACTACACCTTCAATAATTGTTTTTTCAGCTTTAGCATAAATAGATAAAGGATTGGTATTCCAAAGCACCACATCGGCATCCTTACCAATTTTTATACTTCCTACTTTGTCATCGATATGCAATAGTTTTGCTGGATTTAATGTGACAAATTTCCAAGCTTCTTCTTCAGAGATATTGCCATATTTTACCGCTTTAGCAGCTTCTTGATTCAATCGTCTTGACATTTCTGCATCGTCTGAATTATAGGCTACAACAATACCTTTATTATGCATAATAGGTCCATTGAACGGGATAGCGTCATTTACTTCGAATTTATATGCCCACCAATCCGAAAATGTAGACGCACCTACACCGTGTTCTTTCATTTTATCAGCTACTTTGTATCCTTCTAAAATATGAGTAAAAGTGTTTACTCTAAAATTAAATTTTTCGGCTACATTCATCAACATTAAAATTTCAGATTGTACATAAGAGTGACACGTGATAAAACGTTCTTGATTCAATATTTCAGCCAAAGTTTGTAATTCTAGGTCTACTCTTGGTGCTTTTCCTTTTTTAGAACTATTGTAGTTTTTCCAAGCCAAATCGTATTCTTTTGCGCGTTGGAAGTAATCGGTAAAAACTTGTTCAACACCCATTCTTGTTTGAGGGAATCGGGTAGGGTTGATATTGCCCCAATTCGATTGTTTTACATTTTCTCCCAAAGCAAATTTGATGAATTTTGGTTGGTTTTTGTATAACATTTCGTCTGGCGAAAGTCCCCATTTCCATTTCACAATAGCCGAACGTCCTCCGATAGGGTTTGCAGAACCGTGTAGCAATTGAGAAATTGTTACTCCACCTGCTAAATCTCTATAAATATTAGGATCTTCTGAATTGACTACATCTTGTATAGTTACCTCTGCACTTGAATTGTGTCCTCCTTCGTTAACTCCTCTAGAAATAGCAATATGTGAATGTTCATCAATAATACCACTAGTAAGATGTTTGCCTTTAGCATCAATAACTGTTGCTTTTGGGTCAGAAAGATTTTTTCCAATAGCAGCTATTTTTCCTTCTTTAATTAATACATCGGTATTTTCTAAAATACCTTCCTTTTCATTAGTCCAGATAGTAGCATTTTTAAACAATAAATTTTGAGTTGCTAATTTTTGTTCGTTACCAAAAGCTACATTCGGGAAAGTGACAGGTTGAACTGGATTTAATTTTTCTTCTTTTTTATCTTCTGGATCAGCTTTGAATTCGGATGTTTTAGTTGCTGTCCAGCTCACTTCTTTTCCATCTTTAATAATTGCTTTTCCTCCTAAATTAGGTGTTGATCTTAAATAAGTACTAAGTCTAGTAAAATTAGTTTTTAATGAATCGGATGGTTTAATAATAGTAGTCAACCATTGATTAGCAATTGTGATTTTGGAATTTAATTTTTTATTATCAGCAGTTGTAATCTCTGACTTTGGACTCGTCATTTCGCCACTAATCTTCCATTTAAAAGTTTCATTATTAATGACTAAATCATAATTGCCGCGAATGTCTTTTGTAGTCATATCATTGACTACAAAGCGACTTCCTTGTACCCAGTTTTCATAGATAACTGTTTTTTTGTCAAAATAATCACCTGAAGTGATGATGAAATTGGCGTAGCTACCGTTGTTCAATGTTCCAATTTCATTGCTTTTACCAATAATTGAAGCAGGAATTGTTGTCAACGCTTCTAAAGCTTTTGTTGCATTAAAACCATATTGAACCGCTTTTAGCAAATTGGTTCTGAAATTCTCTGTTTTCTTTAAATTATCGGTGGTTAATGCAAATACGATTCCGTTATCAGCTAATACTTTTGGGTTAGTAGGTGCTTGGTTCCAAAAGCGAAAATCTTTTAATTCCATTTGATTGGCCTGAATTGGATCAGATACATCATACGCTTCAGGGAAGTTGACAGGAATGATAAATTTAGCATTCGTTTTTTTAATTTCGTCTATTCGTTCAAATTCATTTCCGCTTCCTTTTAGAATATAGTTGATGCCAAATTCTTTTGCAATTTTTGAAGCACGTAAACTATTTAATTTGTCTTCAGAGGCAAATAACTGAACTAAATTTTGATTCTCAATTAAAGCTTCAAGTGAAATGTCTTTGGTTTCTGAATTTCCTTTTTTGTACCAATCCATATCAAAATACATTTGACGAATTAGTGCCATCATTCCCATTAATGAACTTGGATATGATTGTGTAGTTAATGCACTTCGTGTAAATCCAAAATGATTGGTAATTTTATTAGCTAATAGACGTTTGCTATTGTCAAAATTGTTTAATGCTATTAAAGTTCCTGTACCTCTTGCAATACCATCTTGAACGTGTGTACCTACAACACCAAATCCAGATTTTAGAAATTCTTCGGCTTTTGATGTGTCGTATTTGTAATTCTCAAAAGCATTCACTTCAGAACGAATATTTTCATTCCAATAATACCCTGCTCGTTTTGTATCATACAATTGGCCTCTTGACATTGGAGAAGTACTTTTTGGTTTTTCAATACCAAAACTGGTGTATAAATCTATAAATGAAGGATAAATTGTTTTACCGTCCAAATTAACCACAATTGTGTTTTTAGGAATAGGAATTGTTGTTCCTGCACTAATTACTTTCCCCTTTTGAATTAAAAGTGTTCCTTTGTTGATTATTTGAGTGGGTGTAACATAGATTTTTGCATTGATAAATGCAGTAAAATTTTGATTTCTGTTTTGAACACTTTCATTATTAGGAAAATAAATTTGTGAAAATGTTTTGTTTGTTATTAATAACAAAAAGAGTAAAAGGAATATTTTTTTCATAACAAATTTTTAAATATTGTTTAAATGTAATAATAATTAGAATTAATTCGGATTCATATTAAATTTTAACATTCGTTTGAACTACTACGTAATTATATTTTAAATTATAAGTAAAATTTAAAATATAAATCGATTTTTTTACTAAACGTATCAGCTTTTTATTTATTTTTAGAAAAAAGATTGATTTTATATGTTGACAAAAGTTTTTGG
>CAZOHO010000147.1:0-4787 GCA_964579755.1 uncultured Flavobacterium sp. | reverse complement strand
TTGACTAATGAAAAAGTATTAGGATTAGAAGCAGGATACGGTTTCCGTTCTGCAGTATTCAATGCAAATGTTAACTTATACCACACTTCATGGAAAGATAGATATCAAAGAGCTAACGATGCAGATGTTGCTAACCCAGGTGGTTATTACGATTTTGCTGGAATCACTCAAGTTCACTCTGGTATTGAAGTAGATATGAATGCAAAAATAGGTGATAAATTAAAATTGAACGGAATGTTCTCATTAGGGAAATGGGTATATGAAGGCAATATCACTGGAAGAAGATTTGACGTTAACAACAATAACATTTCAGGAGGAACAACAACTACTTACTTCGTAGATGGAACAAGAGTTGGGGATGTAGCTCAAATGACTGCTAGTATAGGTGCTGCTTATGAATTAGCTCCTAGATTTAATGTTGATGCTAACTATAGATTATCTGATAAATTATTTGCAAGTTTAGATCCTACTAAACAAACTTCTGCAACAAACAAAGGGACATTAGAATTACCTTCTTATGGATTAGTTGATGCTGGAATTTCATACAGATTCTTGTTAGGTTCTGACAAATCTAAATCCTTGAATTTCAGATTAAACATCAATAACTTATTTGACGAAGTTTATATTGCTGAATCAAGAACTAACATTTTTGCAAGTGATTTTGTTTCAGGAACATCTGGACCAACTTATGCATCTGCAAATAGAACGTTTAATGGTGTAGCTGATGCTAACCAAGTGTTCTTCGGATTTGGAAGAACATGGAATTTCACATTGCGTTATAACTTCTAAGTAAAGAAAGTTACTACATACAAACGGCAACTTCCATAAAAAGGAGTTGCCGTTTTTTTTGTACCATTTTTTTACTATATTTGAAATTCAATAAAATAAAAATTATGTACGAGTTCATTCAAAAATTTCATTCAGGTTGGGCGTATTTAGCCATTTTAGTTTTAGTAATAGCGGTGGTTAATTCCTTTATTGGGAAATCATCTCAAAAAGAGTTTATTGCTAAAGATCGCAAAATTGCTTTGTTTGCTTTAATAGGAACTCATATTCAATTGTTAGTAGGCTTAGTGTTGTATTTTGTATCTCCATTAGGTTCAGCTGTTTTTGGACAAATGAAAAATGAAGCTTACCGATTGACATCTTTAGAACATCCATTGATTAATATCATTGCTATTGTTTTGATCACAATCGGTTGGTCTAAACACAAAAAAGCAGCTACAAGTGAAGCTAAGTTCAAATACATTGCTATTTTTTATGGTTTAGGATTGGTTTTAATCTTAAGTAGGATTCCTTGGAGTTTGTGGTTCTAAAATTATGAAGTCCTGAAAAGGACTTTTTTTATCTAGTGTAATGCAATTAGATATCAATTTAATACAGAATAAATGAGAAAAATGATAGTAGTATTGTTTTTGGTTGCTATAGTTGGTTTGGCTTGGAGCCAAACAGCGGCTGTAGTTAAACAAAAAGTAATAACAGCAAAAGATACTCTTAAAAAAACTAAATTAGGATTAGTACCGCAGGAAATCCAAATAGACAGTACTTTTATAGATCCAATACAATGGAAACTGTATAAAAAATCAGTAATTGCTTCCTACTATGCTGATAAATTTAATGGAAAGAGAACTACTAGTGGGAAAAAATTCAGTAATAGCGGTTATACCGCAGCTCACAAAAAGTTACCTTTTGGAACAAAAGTTAGGGTTACTAATGAAGCTAATGGAAACACTGTAATTGTAGAGATTACAGACAGAGGACCTTTTGTGCGATCTAAAGAAATTGATTTAACTAAACGCGCTTTTATGGATCTTGCAGACAATAAAAGAAGTGGTATGTTGCGTGTAAAAATTGAAATTGTAGAAAACTAAGTTACCATTTTGTAAACGGATTGTTGCTTAAATAGGAATTGTAATAGCGATGATCTTGTGTTACTTCAAGCCCTAACCATTTTGGTTTTTCAAATATTTCAGCCTCCGATTCTAATTCGACTTCAGCCATCAGTAAACCTTCGTTTTCTCCTATAAATTCATCCACTTCAAATAGGTGTTTTCCCACTTGCACTTCGTAACGATTTTTTTCAATTATTCCTTTTTCACAAAGTTGTAATAACGCTTTTGCTTCATCAACTGGAATTTCTTTTTCCCATTCAAAACGCGACATTCCTGCTTCGTTTGTTTTTCCTTTAATGGTTAAAAATCCTTTTCCCCCTTTTATACGCACACGTACGGTACGTTCAGGTGTAGAATTTAAATAGCCTTGTGCAATATGATTTTTGCGCAAGGCATCGCTTTTAAATGCGTCTGAAGTAACTAAAAATTTGCGTTCTATTTCTACCATCGATCCAATTGATTTTCTTGTTTTCAAAGTTAGTTGATTTTGACGTAACCTTTTTGTATAAATTTGTGCTATGCTCGAAAATAACTCTAATAGAAAGATTATTCACATTGACATGGATGCATTTTATGCTTCTGTGGAACAAATGGACAATCCAGAATTGAGAGGGAAGCCTATTGCTGTTGGAGGCTCTGAAAATAGAGGGGTAGTAGCAGCAGCAAGTTATGAAGCTAGAAAATTTGGAGTTCGAAGTGCAATCAGCGGTGTTTTGGCTAAAAAAAATTGTCCAGAACTAATTTTTGTCAAACCACGTTTTGATCGATACAAAGAGATTTCAAAAAAAATACACAAAATTTTCCATGACTATACCGACTTGGTGGAGCCGCTTTCGCTTGACGAAGCATATTTAGACGTTACCCATAACAAAAAAGGAAATCCAAGCGCCACTTTATTAGCACAAGAAATACGATTACGTATTTTGAATGAAGTCGGCTTAACGGCTTCGGCAGGAATTTCGATTAACAAGTTTGTGGCTAAAATAGCTAGTGATTATAACAAACCCAATGGACAAAAAACGGTTAATCCAGAAGAAGTGATTTCGTTTTTGGAGGAATTACCTATTAGGAAGTTTTATGGAGTTGGGAAAGTTACTACTGAAAAAATGTACCAATTGGGAATTTTTACTGGATTAGAACTAAAGAGTAAATCGTTAGATTTTTTATCAACCCATTTTGGCAAATCGGGCGCTTTTTATTACCATGTAGTACGTGGCATTCATAATAGTGAAGTCAAGCCGAATCGGATTACAAAATCAGTTGCTGCAGAACATACATTTGACACCAACTTGTCATCTGAAATTTTTATGTTGGAACAACTCGAAAACATAGCGACCAACTTAGAACGTCGTTTAAAAAAGCACAATATTGCAGGCAAAACAGTGACCTTGAAAATCAAATACAGCGATTTTACACAACAAACAAGGAGTAAAACAGTACCTTATTTTATTGCTGATAAAGGATTAATTTTTGAAAATGTAAAAGAATTATTGTATCAAGAGCGAATGAAAGATTCGGTTCGATTACTCGGAATTTCGTTGAGTAATTTGAATACAGAACAAAAGAAAACGGTAGTGGTGCAATTACAGTTTGCTTTTTAATAAAAAACCCCATTACGATTCGTAATAGGGTTATATTTATTGATAGGAAGTACCCTAATTAATCTTTTAGTTTTGAGAGTAATCGTAAGAATTCCATGTACAACCAAACCAAGGTAATCATTAATCCCATAGCACCATACCATTCCATATATTTTGGCATTTTTCTATTAGCACCTTCTTCAATTTGGTCAAAATCAAGGAATAAGTTCATGGCAGCAATTACAATAACGAAAACGCTAATTCCAATACTCATCATTGAACTTCCATAGTGTACAGGTACAAAACTGGTAAATAAAGAAATCAACCAAGAAATCAAGTAATAGGTAGCAATGGCTAATGTAGCTGCTATTACAATAGATTTAAAACGTTCAGTAACTTGAACGATTTTGAATTTGTACAATCCCAAACAAACCACAAAGGTTACTAAAGTAGCCCCAACAGCTTGGGTTACAATTCCTGGAAATTTTAATTCAAAAATTGCCGAGATTCCCCCAATGAATAACCCTTCAAAAATAGCATACCCAGGAGCTAAATAACCTGAGAGCTGTGGTTTAAATGTAGCAATAACGACTAAGATAAGTCCCATAACAGCACCTCCAATCATTGGAACCATTGGACTTTGTCCGTTGGCTGCCATCCACCAAGTTATCATAGCGGCTGCGGTCAAAAGTAAAAACAGAATTAAACTTTTGTTCATTGTGCCTGCTATAGTCATTGTTTGTTCGTGACCAATTATTGTTGCTTCGTGAACTTCTTCTTTGGCAGAAGTAAAAATTTTATTGTTTAAAAACGGGTTTTTTGAATTTGAACTCATAGTATTTTAGATTTAGTACCTCAAAAGTAAAATATATTTTGATAACTAAATGTTTAATTATTCATAAATTTTTACAATAAAAAGCCCTCTTTCGGAGGGCTTTTTTAACTATAAATAGACTCTATTATTCTATTTCAGAAACTCTTAAGGTGTTTACCATTCCTTTGTCAGTAATAGGCATTGCTGCTAAGTTGATTAAGAAATCTCCTTTTTCAACGAATCCTTTTTGTCTTGCGATTTCATTTACATCGGTTACGGTATCATCAGTACTTACTGATTTAGCATAGTAAAAAGATTTAACTCCCCATAATAGGTTTAATTGAGTTAGGATTCTTTTGTTTGATGTAAAAACTAAAATATGAGCAGATGGTCTCCAAGAAGAAATTTGGAAAGCAGTATATCCACTATTAGTTAATGTACAAATGGCTTTTGCTTTGATTACGTTAGCCATTTGTGCTGCGTGTTGACAGATTGTTTTAG
>CAZOHO010000146.1:0-4794 GCA_964579755.1 uncultured Flavobacterium sp. | reverse complement strand
TGTATCGAAATTGAACCTAAAACAAATACTAAGGTTATAATTATTTTTTTCATTTTGTTGTGTTTTTTATGAAACCAAAATTAGTGATTTATTTCACTTCCTGCATTAATTTTTTTACCAAAGGTGTAATTGCAATTAAAAATACACCTGCAATAATGGAATAAATAGCCAATTGATAATAGCCTTCGGTGTACGATTGTAATTTAGATATCAATGTATTACCTGTTTCTGAATTGGACATAGCAGCACCTAATTTCCCCGCTGCTAATTGACCAAATGCACTAGCCAAAAACCACAATCCCATCATCATTCCGAAGAGGCGTTTTGGCGAAAGCTTAGTAATAATTGACATCCCAATAGGACCCAAACACAATTCGCCAACGGTTGTTACCAAATAAGCAAAGGTAAACACGTTCAAAGAGGCAATTCCTCGCACATTAGCAAAAAAGCGGGTGAGGTAAAAGATATAAAACGAAGCGCCAAGGAATAAAAATCCGATTCCGAATTTCACAATCGTGTTCGGTTCTATTTTTCTCTTCCCTAACCACAACCATAATAGCCCAATTAACGGACTCAATACAATCACAAAAAAAGTATTGGAACTGTTGTTGACTACATTGGGATCGATATGAAAGAATAGCAAACTATCATTCAGATTGTCTTTTGCAAAAAGTGACAACGAACCACCGCTTTGCTCGTAAATCGCATTGAATAAAAAGTAAAAAAAGATAAATAAAAACGCTGCAATTAACTTTTTTTGCAAGGCAATATTCTTCAAATTCACTGTCTCGAATACAAAATATAAAATTGCCAGTACTCCTATTGTGTACATAAAATAATCTGTATAATCCGTGTTTTTTACCATTAAAAATATCAATGGAATACTCAACAACGAACCTACATACACAGCAATTTCTCTAACTTTTCTTGTATTCGAAGCTAAATTTAATAAAGGGGAATCTCCAATAGGTCCCAACTGTTTTTTTGTCAATAAAAATGTAATCAAACCTAAAAACATCACAATAGCTGCTGATAAAAAACACCATTGCCAAGAATAATATTTCCCTAAATAGATACACAAAGCCCCTCCTAAAAGTCCGCCTACGTTAATTCCAGCGTAGAACATTCCGTAACCGGCATCGCGTCTGTTGTCATTTTCATGGTACAACTCGCCCACCATCGAAGAAATATTAGGCTTAAAAAACCCAGTCCCAATAATGGAAAATGCAATTCCATAATAAAATAAAGTTGCTGGTGAAAGAGCGATTAATAGATTGCCTAAAATCATAACTATACCACCAAATAATAGCGACTTTTTAAAACCTAAAATTTTATCAGCAAAAATACCTCCAATAAAGGTGAACGCGTAGACAAAGGCTTGGATCGCGCCGTATTGTAAATTTGCCGCTTCGTCTTTTAACAACAATTGGTCGACCATAAAATAGGTCAAAACCCCTCGCATCCCATAGAAACAGAAACGTTCCCACATTTCTACTAAAAACAAATACCACAATTGCTTGGGGTATTTGCCTTCAAAGTTTTGAATTTTTTCTAAGGTTAAATTATCGGATACCATGCATCATTTTTTTCAAGAAAGGCGTCAAGGCAAATAATATCAATGAAGCAATTCCTGTCAACACTACAAACACCATAAAGAATTCAAACAGATTGTGAATTTCAAAACCTGCAAAAACAGGGTTATGATCGCTAATTTGATTATCGGCTAACAACTTCAATTGTTCTGCTGTTGGTGTGATTTTTTTATCTAAAATAGGTTGCAAATCAATCCCTAATGTTTTTGCTTTATCAAATTTATCACCTGTTGCTGGTAAGATAGAACCTAAAGTTCCTCCTAATGCATAACCTGAAGCATTCGATAAAAAGAAAACTCCATATAATAAAGAAGCAAAACGTTTTGGAGATAATTTACCTACTAATGACAGACCAATTGGCGACAAGCACAACTCAGCACAAGTATTTAAGAAATACAATAAAATCAACCATTTAACCGCTAATAAGCCAGAAGTTCCTAAACCTTTTACTTGATTAGCAATCATAAAGAAACTCACTGTAATTAAGAATAAACCTAATGCCAATTTAAATGGAGAAATAGGCTCTTTATCTTTGGCTCTTAATCTGTCCCATAACATACTGAATGGTACTGCTAAAAGAACAACGAAAAGTCCGTTAAAGATTTGCACCATCGAAGCCGGCATTTTCCAACCAAACATAAAAGTTCTGTCGGTTTGATTATCGGCAATAAACGTTAACGAAGACCCTGCTTGTTCAAAGGCGGCCCAAAAGAAAATAATAAAGAACGATACGATGTAGATAACAAGGATTCGATCTCTTTCTATTTTGGTCAATGAACTATCTGATAAAATTAATCCTGCTAAAGTAATACCACTGGCGTAGATAATTGGATAAATAATGGTTTTTACTACATTATCCCCATCTACAGAGAAATGGAATAACAAAAACAATCCCACAAAACAAGCTACTGCTACTGCTAAAGCTGTTGGTGTAAAAACGGCTTTTTGCGCTTCTCCTTCTTCATAGTCTGACGATTCATTTTTAGATGGCAATCCTCCTAATGGTTTCCCTTCAGGAGAAACGACATATTTATTTTTCAAAAAGTAGAACAAAATAGTTCCTAAAAGCATCGCTATCGAAGCGGCAAGGAATCCCCATTTGAAAGCATGAATATCTCTAATTCCAGCTGAATCTTTTACATCTCCTAACAAAGGACAAATAGATTGACCCAAAAAAGCCCCAATATTAATTCCCATGTAGAAAATAGTAAAGGCTGTATCCAATTTATTTTTTTCTTGTTTTGGATACAAACTTCCCACCATGCTAGATATATTCGGTTTGAAGAATCCATTACCAAAAATAATAGCTCCCAAACCACTGTACATAATCGTAGTGGCTAAAGGTAAATTTTCACCAAAAACACTCGCACTAGTAAATAACAATAACTGCCCAATCGCCATAATCAATCCACCCAACATAATACAATTTCTATTCCCTAAGAAACGATCGGCAATAAACCCACCTAACATTGGAGTTAAGTAACAAAGTCCTAAGAAACCTCCATAAATTAAGGAAGCATCTTCTTCTTTCATTACTAATGAATTCACAAGGAAAAGCACTAATAAAGTTCGCATTCCGTAGAAATTGAATCGTTCCCACATTTCTGTTCCAAACAATACCCAAAGTCCTTTTGGATGTGCTGTTTTCGATTGAGTTGCTGTCATAAATCTATTTTTTGGTTGAAATTATTGGTTCGTTTTATAAATTTTCTTTGATAAAATTAGTCATTTTAGTAAACAACTGAACTCTGGTTTTGCCACCATAAATGCCGTGGTTTTTATCCGGGTAAATTTGAGAATCAAATTGTTTGTTGGCTTGAATCAAAGCTTCCATCATTTGCATTGAATTTTGAACATGCACATTATCATCCCCTGAACCGTGAATCAACAAGAATTTTCCTTTCAATTTATTTACATGGTTGATTGGCGAATTTTCGTCATAACCACTTGCATTTTCTTGAGGCGTTTGCATATAACGTTCGGTGTAAATACTATCGTAAAAACGCCAGTTAGTTACTGGAGCCACCGCAATAGCCATTTTGAACACATCATTGCCTTTCATAATGCAATTCGACGCCATGAATCCTCCATAACTCCAACCCCAAATCCCAATTCTATTTTTATCTACATACGGATAATTTCCAATAACTTTGGCTGCATCGATTTGATCTTCCACTTCGTATTTACCCAATTCTTTTTGCGTTACTTTTTTGAAGGCAGCGCCTTTGAATCCTGTTCCGCGTCCGTCAACACAAGCTACAATATAGCCTTGTTGTGCTAACATTTGGAACCAATAATCATCATTTGAATTCCAATCGTTATTCACTTGTTGCGATCCTGGACCAGAATATTGGTACATAAAAACCGGATATTTTTTGGTTGGATCAAAATCTTTTGGTTTTAAAATCCAAGCATTTAGTTCGTTTCCTTTAGCTGTTGTTAACACAAAGAATTCTTTAGCTGGCAAATTATATCCTTTTAATTTCGTTGCCAAAGCTTCGTTCTTCTCAATCACTTGGACTTGCGCTCCTGTTTTGGCTTCATTCAGAGTGTACGTGGTTGGTTGTGTAGCACTAGAATAGGTATTGATAAAATACTGGAAATTTGGACTGAAAGTCGCCGCGTTAGTTCCTGTAGTTTTAGACAAACGCATTTTGTTTTTACCGTTCAAGTTGATGCTATACACATCTCTATTAATCGACCCATTCTCTACAGATTGGTAAAAAACCGTATTGGTTTTTTCGTCAAAACCATAATAATTAGTTACTTCCCAATTGCCTTTAGTTACTTGGTTTTTTAATTTTCCCGTTTTATCATACAAGTAAATATGATTGAAGCCGTCTTTTTCACTAGTCCAAATAAAGCTATTGTCTTTCAAGAATGTTAGGTTGTCAGTAACATCTACATACGCTTTGTCTTTTTCATTCAACACCACTTTAGCAGCTCCTGAATTTCCATCAACGAACAACAAATCCAAATTATCTTGGTGACGGTTCAATACTTGAGCCGAAAGTACATTTGCTTCATTCGTCCATTGCATTCTTGCAATATAAAAATCAGCATATTGAGATAAATTTACTTTTTGAGTACCTTTTGAAGCCACATCATAAATATGCAAAGACACTTCTGAATTTTTCTCTCCTGCTTTTGGGTATTTAAACGTTTCTACCGTTGGGTACAAATCCTTTTTAAAAATAGACAT
>CAZOHO010000145.1:1312-4809 GCA_964579755.1 uncultured Flavobacterium sp. | reverse complement strand
TTACAACCGCCATTTTACAATTACCAAGCCGATGAAGCGGTTAATTATGGTGGAATAGGAGCTGTAATTGGTCACGAGATTTCTCATGGATTTGACGATTCAGGTGCAAGATATAATGCCGATGGTAATTTAGTAGATTGGTGGACAGCAGACGATTTGAAACAATTTACGGCATTAACAGGAGCTTTGGCAGCACAGTACAGTGCATTACAGCCTTTACCTGGAACTTTTGTAGATGGTAAATTTACTTTAGGAGAAAATATTGGTGATTTAGGAGGTGTAAATGCAGCTTACGATGGCTTGCAACTGTACCTAAAAGCGAATGGAAATCCAGGATTAATCGATGGATACACTCCAGAACAACGTTTCTTTATTTCTTGGTCTACAATTTGGCGTTCAAAAATGAGAGACGAGGCCTTGAAAAGTCAAGTAAAAACTGACCCACATTCACCAGGGATGTATCGTGCTTATGTGCCATTACAAAACGTAGATACTTTTTATGAAGCGTTCAATATACAACCAACTGATGGAATGTATGTAGCTCCTGAAAAGCGAGTTAAAATTTGGTAATCTTGAATTATAAAAAACAAAAAAACCGATTAGTAATAATCGGTTTTTTTATTTTTATTCAATAGGAATACACAAGTCCACAATGCATTTTTTCTCCGGATGTTCATTGAAGTTATTGTGGATTATTTCAAATGGATTTTCGTCTGCTTTTTTATATCCATTTTCATTCATCCAAATGAAAAGAGATTGCCAAGACTTTCCAAAATCATGAGGTGCGATCTCAAAATGGCCTACGATGTATTTTCCTTTTTGGGTAGATGTTAAACCAATTTCGCCAGTCACTTCAATTAGCGATGGGAGTAAAAGACAAGCACTCATTCGCACTTTATCAGGTTCTGTAATCTTAAAGCTATCATGATAAATACGTCCCATTTTTAAATCATTCCCCACAAGATCTTTGGGAATAGCCCATTGGAGTAATTTTCCATAAGCAGCATCCAATCCTTCCACTCCAATATGAGTGATAAAAGCCCAATCCATTTTAGGGAGTTCTTTAATTTCAATTGTAGCATTCATTTGTATCCATTTTTTTAGGTTAGTAAGGGTACAAATGTATTCTTCTAAAGCGCTATTTTCTTTTCCTTTCTTGCTATTCGTTTTGCTAATCTTGCTAAATGAATTGAAATGAGACTTTCTAAAATCGCTTGGACTTTGTTTGTAATATTTCTTGAAGGCTCTTGTAAATGTAGCATTACTACTAAATCCAAATTGTAAAACAAGCTCTGCAATGCTTATGTCTTTCTGATGCATCAGTAATGAAGCTGCTTTTTCAATTCTTTTGCGAGTCACATATCCATTCAAAGTTTCATTAGTTATTGACTTAAAAAGGCGGTGAAAGTGAAAAGGAGAATAAAAGCCTAGTTTAGCAATAGTTTCTAAAGATAAATCGCCACTTAAATTGTTGTCAATATAAGTCAATATTGTATTCACTCGCTTGATGTATTCTTCACTCATTTCTTTTAGAATTAAAAACTAATTCATCCCTACTATACTCTATTCTTTCTCATGGATTGGTTGACCATATACAAACCAATTAAGGTAATGCTTCCGCCAAAGACAATCGGAGGATTTAATGATTCATTAAAAATAATAGTTCCTAGTAAAACAGCTACGATTGGGTTAACATAGGCATAAATACTACTAATTTCCGATGGAAGCCGTTGCAAAGCATAAATGAAGGCAATGAAGGTCAAGACCGACCCAAACACTACCAAGTAACCAATGGCCCACCAGGAAGCGGCTGGAATTGCAGACAAACTTACAGAAGTTCCTGTAGCTCCCGTAAAAGCAAAAAGCAAAATACTCGAAATAAACATTTGCAATCCTAATCCAAAATAGGGATTAAAACTCGTTGCTTTTTTCTTAGTATATAAGGTGCCAAAAGCCCATGTTAAAGTGGCTATAATAGAAATCAAAATTCCAAAGCGAAAATCAGGAAGGAGAAAATCACTCAAATGATCGTAAAAAACTACACAAATTCCAGAAAAGCCTACGATTAGACCAATTATAGCTAATCGAGCCAATCGTTCGCCTCTAAAAAAACTAATAATCACGACCCATAACGGAACTAAAGCCCCAATGATAGCACCTAACCCGCTACTAATATATTTTACACCCCAAGTGCTGAGTCCATTACTCAGTACAAAATTAAGCACACTCAAAATCAGAATAAATTTCCATTGTTTGCCTTTCGGCCAAGGGGTTTTCCTCCATAAAAAGAACGCGATGTAAAGAAATCCACCAATAAATTGTCGGATGGCAGCAAGTTGCAAAGCAGGCATGTGCTTTACTCCTTCTTTGGAAGCAATCCAAGTAGTCCCCCAAAAAAAACTAACCCAACAAAGAGCTAAAATGGGCAAACCAATAGTTTTGATTTGGTTTAGAAAAGCATTTTTTATTCGTGTTTTCAATTATAAATTGGGTTTTAAAAAACAGTAGTTTAATTCTTGAATGAGTTTGTCACTACAAATAGTTTTTCCGATCGTATTATTTGCGATGGCAAATTTAGGCAAAGCCAAATTCAAATCGGTTGCTTTTTGAGTATAATATTCTTTTCTACTTGGGTGAAAAGGCGCTACAGCATTAAAGGTTTTGTTCCAAGAATTCAAGGCTATAATTTTTTCAATACTACCAATACAATCGTCTTGATGAATTAAGTTAATGGGCGCGTCTGGGTTTTCAATATTTTCTCGACCTGATAGAAACCGAACAGGATTTCTATCTTCTCCAATCAAACCTCCAAACCGAAGAATAGTTGTTTTAAAATGGGTGTTTTTTTGCAAAAGACTTTCTACAATTACCAGTTGGCGCCCACCTTCTGTGTCAGGGTTTAAAGGAGTGTCTTCGGTAATTAAATCATTATCTTCACCATAGACCGATGTCGAACTCACAAAAAGTACTTTTTCAACCGTTGATTTTTCAATAAAAGGAAGTAAAGTGGCTATTTTGGCAACGAAATTTTCAGTTGAGTTTCCTCTTAATTTAGGCGGAATGTTCACAATTAAAATTTGGCTATTAGCCAAAAAATCAGCAACAGATTCACTGATTTTTTCTTCCTCTAATTGTACTATAAAAGGCTCAATTCCTGCCGATTTTAAAATAGATACTTTCTCTGTTGAAGTAGTCGAACCTTTTACCAAAAATCCGTTTTGAACTAAGGCTTTCGCCAAAGGGAATCCCAGCCAACCACAGCCTAAAATACTAACTTGTGTCATATAGATTACCTCTTAAGGTACTTTAGGAGTTTCGATTTCTGTCTCAGGTTTTGGTTCGGTCAGACTGTCTTGAACTACAGGAACGGCTACTACTTTTTTCACCTCCGTTTTCACCACAGGTTTTGGAATAATCTTTTTCTGAATCACAACTGCGTCATTCAGAACAAATGGAGTTGGCATCATCCAATTTTGCCTTTTAATCATTGGAAACAA
>CAZOHO010000145.1:0-1212 GCA_964579755.1 uncultured Flavobacterium sp. | reverse complement strand
GGCATTATAGATGTAGAGCAAGCTGTTGGATTTGGCTTTGCCTAATTCATAACCCGATTGTACGTGCGCTTTCGCAAAAAAGATTCCGGCAATCGCCAAAAACAATAATGACCACGCTCCTTTTTTGGCGTAAGCCCCAAAAACTGGCAACAACAATCCAAAGGTCAAAGCAGTCAAAATTGCGCTTCCAAAAAGCACCTTAAGTCCTAGCCCGATAGGGAACATTTGAATGAATGGTGCAATAATTAAAAGTGTAGGAATACTGCAAATTAAATTGAGTAGGGTATTTGATTTTTGCGTAAGGATAAAAAATCCAAAGGCAATCAAACCAAAAAACACCGGAATAATTAAAAAACCAGCTCCTTTTAAAGCAAAGGCCAATCCGCAATTAATTAATATCCAAAGGAAAAGCGGCGCCACAAAATGATTCATTGTGGTTTTCTTTTCGGAGAAAAAATGGTAAAAAATAAAACAAATGGCTAAAGTTAAAGCTACAAATCCTGCAATATAAGAATGGCCGTTGTAGGTAAATCCGTTGAGTAAATCGTTGTATTGCGGATAGTAATTCAGCAACAACTTCCATCCAAAATAAGCCAACAATCCGCTAGTAAATGTAGCACCCAAAAACGGAATACTACCTTTGCCAATTTCTTTGAACGATAAAATACGCTTTCCAACTCCTACAAAAACCAGGAGCACAAAAAGTCCTAAAGCAATCAATACCATTGGTAAAATCCAACTAAATGGATAACTGATGAAAGTAAACGGTAGGGTAAAATAAGCGTAGTCTTCTTTGGAAACAGTAACATCAAAATTGGCATTAGCAAAGTAATGTAATAATGGCATCAAGTACGTGCCTTGATGTGCTAGCGTTTTTTTGTTGAGGTGTTTGCTATCGTCTTGTGCTGTGTGGTAATTGTAGTGATCGTCGATGAACGCAAAATTATAACCTTGGATATTGCCTTGTTCTCTAAAAACAGTCAAGTCGGTATCGTTGGGTAGCATTTTATAAATACTATACATCAAGGAATTGGAAGCGGGAATCGGCACTTTTGCGGCAGCAAATTCGTGTACTAATCCTGCATTTCCACCATTGGTTTCCATCAACATATAACTAGGGCCTGATGAGCCGCGCGCTTCAAAATTCAAAACTACTCCCACTTCTTTTGCCCATTGGTGCTGGGTAACAAAGAGCGCTGCGCCATTCAAACC
>CAZOHO010000144.1:0-4809 GCA_964579755.1 uncultured Flavobacterium sp. | reverse complement strand
GTTGTGTTGCATGCGCAAAAATACTTTTAAAATTCGGAATTGAAAAATGGATTTTAAAAAAAATATTTTTTTATTCTTTGACCAATAAAATCGTTGCTTTAAAGCCTGTTCCAAGGTTCCACTGACTTGCCGAAATCAAACTTCCTTTGTCATCATACACCCTAAATTCAGCTGTATTAGGCCCTGAAGTTCCTTGATTTAATGCTTCGAAATCAATTTTATTAAATCCTTTTTCGAGTACAATTTCAAAACCTTTAAAAGCACCTTCCAATGTCACCTGACTCTCAATAACTTTATCATTCAAATAGACTCGAATTACATCACCGTCCACATATTCGGCATCACGATACATCACACGTGCTTTATCGGCTTTGGTTTTAAAATCACCTAAATTTTGATTTCTTCGGTACACAATAGCACCGGGATCTTCGTCTTTTTTATTCAAACGCGCTTCTACTTCTGCTCCAGGTCTGATAAACTCATTTTTTGGCACCATCGAAAAAGTATTCGTTTGTCCTAATTGATAGGTTTTTGCGGGAGCCGGTTTAGTAACCATTGCATACGGACTATTGAAAACGTTCGGTGCTTTAATAGAAGGAATATCAGAATTAGGTGGTGCTACTTTTTTAGGTTCGGCTGCCTTCTTGGGAGCAATCGGAAACTTTCCTACTGGAATTGCCTTGAACTTAGCACTAAACTCACTTTGAGCTTGTCCTTGCCATGCTAATCCCATAATTGCAATACATAATAGTAATTGTTTCATTATAAACCGAACTGATAAACTTGTGTCTACAAAAATAGTATAAATACCTTTTGTGACTCACGTATTAGAAATTTCTTAACAAAATCCAGGTTGAAATTTCTAACAAATGATTCAAAAACATTGCATTATATAACCTCTTTTGTCAAAAAATCGAATTCCTAATTCATCCTATTATCGTAAATTGCACCACATAAATTATGTATTAAAAACATTCAAAATGAAAAGAGAAAATATCTTGACAGGCTCACCATGGGAAGATAAAATGGGATATTGTCGTGCCGTTCGCATTGGCAATATCATTGAAGTATCTGGAACTGTAGCTATTGTAGATGGCGAAAAAGTAAAAGCTGACGACGCACATGCACAAACCTTAAATATTTTAGAACGTGTAGAAAAAGTATTGGAAGACCTAAACGTAAGTATGAAAGACGTCATTCGTACTCGCATCTTCACGACTGACATCAACACATTTGAAGCAGTTGCGACTGCACACGCTACTTTTTTCAAAGACATTAAACCTACTACTGGTTTTTATGAAATTAGTAAACTAGTCGCTCCAGAATATTTAGTAGAAATTGAATTTACAGCAGTTGTTGCTGAAAAATAAGAATATACCTTCCAAAAAAAATAGAGCCGTAACGAATTCGTTTACGGCTTTTTTTATGCCGTTATTCTAATGATTACTGAATTTAAACTATTTTTGAACCACATTTAACTCACTAAACCAGAAAATGAACCTACCAAAAACACTTCGTCTTTCCCTGCAATGGTTAGTCATTTGTGCTTTGATAGGACTTTTTTCAGGGTCGGCATCTGCTTTTTTTTTAGTGGCATTAGAATGGGTTACCCAAATTCGAGAACATCACGCTTGGATCATTTGGTTATTGCCACTCGGAGGTTTAATCATTGGTTTGTTATACCATTATTATGGTGCTTCGGTAGTCAAAGGCAACAATTTACTTTTAGAAGAATACGAAAATCCGCAGCAACCCATCCCTTTCAAAATGGCACCTTTGATACTTATTGGCACTTTAATCACACATTTGGTTGGAGGTTCAGCGGGGCGAGAAGGCACTGCAGTACAAATGGGCGGCGCCATTGCTGACCAATTTTCAAGGTGGTTTCAATTGGATAAAAACGACCGAAAAACCATTCTTATTTTAGGAATTAGTGCGGGATTTGCTTCCGTTTTTGGAACGCCTTTAGCGGGCGCTTTGTTTGCTTTGGAAGTGGTGTACTTCAGTAAAATCAATTTCAAAAGTGTGATTTTGTCTTTTGCAGTAGCGTATGCTGCATATTTTACGATGGAATTTTGGCAAGTACAACACACTCATTACACTATTTCTATCCTTCCTGAAATGAATGAAATCCATTTACTTTGGACCATCGGAGCAGGAATTCTTTTTGGTTTAGCTGCTTTGTTATTTTCCAGAATAGCCCATTTTTGGAGCCGATTATTTTTAAAATACATTCCATACGCACCGATTCGACCTCTAATTGGCGGAACTGTTTTAGCGGTAATCTTTTTTTTCGTCGGAACGACTAAATACATTGGACTAGGAGTTCCCGAAATCGTGAAAGCCTTTTATACTCCGAACGAATCGTATGATTTTCTCTTAAAAATACTCTTTACAGGTTTTACATTGGGCGCTGGTTTTAAAGGAGGCGAAGTAACGCCACTTTTCTTTGTGGGAGCTACCTTAGGAAGTGCTTTGTCTGTTGTAGTTCCTCTGCCGATTGCGCTGTTAGCGGGCATGGGATTTGTTGCCGTTTTTTCTGGGGCTACCCACACTCCTATTGCTTGTACGGTTATGGGAATGGAATTGTTCGGAATTGAAGGTGGTATTTTTATAGGAATTGCTTGTATCGTAGCTTATTTTGCTTCGGGTTCTATTGGAATATACCATTCGCAAATTGTGAAAGGACCTAAATACCATTTGTACCAAAAAATAAATCGTTTTCGATTGGATCTTTTCTAAACATGTGAAAATTAGGTTAATTATTTAAATGATTTTTCGTTTAAATTAAAAAAATGTAATTTCGCAATCTATGAAAACACAAGACATTCAAGCGATTCAGGAGTTATTATCCACTCCTAAAAAAATTGCGATAATTCCACATCGTGGACCTGATGGAGATGCCATGGGTTCTACCTTAGGTTTATACCATTTTTTACTTAAAAACAACCACCAACCTACTGTGATTTCTCCTAACGAAATGCCTCATTTTTTAGAGTGGCTTCCGGGAGCTAACACCGTAAAAATATATGAAAAAGACAAAGCTACTTGTACCCAAATTTTGGAAGAAGCCGAAGTTATTTTCACCTTAGATTTTAATGCTTTGCACCGTACAGGAGAAATGGAAACCGTGCTAAATACACTCACAGCTCCGTACATCATGATTGATCACCATCAATTTCCTCATGATTATGCTACCTACACCTACTCTGATACTAATTTTGGTTCTACTTGCGAAATGTTGTACAACTTCATTTCCTTTTTAGGCAAAAAAGCAGACATTGACGAAAACATTGGTACTTGCATTTATACTGGAATTTTAACCGATTCAGGATCGTTTCGTTTTCCAAAAACCACTGGAACTACCCACCGAATCATTGCTGATCTAATTGATTTAGGGGTAAAAAACACCGTGATTCCTACCTTACTTTTTGACAATAGTTCGTTTGGACGTTTGCAAATTTTAGGTCGTGCCTTGCAAAACATGAAGGTATATACCGAACACAAAACCGCTTATACCTATTTGACGCAAGACGAGTTGGATTCGTTTGACCACGTGAAAGGAGATACTGAAGGTATTGTCAATTACGGTTTAAGCATTAAAGGAATTATTTTTACAGCGATTTTCATCGAAAATAAAGATGAAAAAATCATTAAAATATCGTTCCGTTCACAAGGTGATTTTGATGTCAATCAATTTGCCAGAGAAAACTTCAATGGAGGTGGACACATCAATGCTGCTGGAGGAAAATCAGAAAACTCCATGGAAGATACCATTCTAAAATTTGAAGATTTAGTCAAAAACTTACCCATCTAAATCATGAGAAACTTTAAAAAAACAGTAGCCATAGCAGTACTTCTATTGCTAACAATAATCACAAGTTGTGAAAACAAACAAGAAGCAAGAAAACCCATTTCTCACGCCTCAGGGACTTTCATGAAACAATCTGTGAATCGCAACAAAAAATTAATCGCGGGAGAAGAAGCTGAGATTGCACGGGTTATACGACAAAACAAAAAAATTAAATTCATTGCATCCTCAAAAGGTTTTTGGTATTCTTATGCAACTGTTAACGTTGAAGATACACTAAATCCTAAAAAAGGAGATGTAGCCTTATTTGACTACGAAGTGAAAGATTTAAAAGGACATGTAATCTATTCCAAAAGCGAGTTAGGACCTCAAACCTATTTTGTTGACAAGCAAAATATTATGACAGGTTTGCGTGAAGGAATTAAATTAATGCACCGCAAGGAAAAAGTCAATTTCCTTTTTACCTCACACATGGGCTACGGCTATCACGGTGACAATAAAAAAATTGGAACGAACAAACCGCTTTTATGCATTGTTACCCTTCGTGATTTTATGTCGGAAGCCAATTACGATCAAAAAATGAAAGCCAACTCCACTCCTGCTTCAGAAACTCAAAACGATACTTTAAATAACTAATATTAAAATGAAAAAAAGCTTCTTATTTGCCTTAGCCATTATTGCTTCTTTTTACTCTTGTAAGGAAGAAAACAACAATTTACCTGATGGTTTGTATGCCAAAATTGAAACCAACAAAGGAGAAATTATCGTTCAATTGGATTATGAAAAAGCACCAATTACTGTAGCCAACTTTGTAACACTTGCAGAAGGTAAAAATGATTTTGTTACTAATGAAAACATCAAAAACCGACCTTTTTATGATGGTTTGAAATTCCACAGAGTTATAGAAAACTTTATGATTCAAGGTGGAGATCCTCTTGGAACGGGTTCTGGCGATGCGGGTTATCGTTTCAAAGATGAATTTACCGATTTGCGTTTTG
>CAZOHO010000143.1:0-4823 GCA_964579755.1 uncultured Flavobacterium sp. | reverse complement strand
GCTAAGCAGAAATATAATTTCCTTAAGATCGAATTATGGTTACCCACCTTTTTCATATAGTATAATGATTATCTACTAAAATTGGTACGGTTTTTTCTACAAACATTTTTAGAAAAAACGTATACATTCTTTTTAAACTTGCACAAAAATACGACTTAAGAACTATTCTCAAAACCTTAAAATAGTCTTAAATTCAATTTATATTAATTCTAAATAATATTTACCTTTAGTATTCTCTTTGTAAATATTACTTTTGTATAAAAACGATCACATTATGAGAATTTTAACACTTTGCCATTGGGTTTTACTACCCATTCTGGTTGCTTTACCAACTAGTTCTGTATTAGGCCAAAACGTCAAAAATAGTTCTAAAAACGAGTCAAAATTCGAACAATTACTCGCCGAAAAACGAAAATTAAATAACGTTATAACTTCAAACGACAGATATAAAATTCAGATTTTTAGTGGCGAAAATGAAAAAGCAAAAAAAACAATATTGCAATTCAAACAAGAATTTAACGACATAGAAGCTACTATAGTTTTCAATACCCCAAATTATAGAGTATGGGTTGGTAATTTCAAAACCCGAATGGAAGCCGAAAGATATTTTGCAGAGATCAAAAAGAAATACAAAAACCTACTTTTAATAAAACCTACAAAATAAAGTACACAACAAGTCAAAAAAAAAAATCCCGAATAAATCGGGATTTTTTTTTGACTATTATTTCAATTTCTTTTTGATAGCTACTTCATGGTAAGCCTCAATAACATCTCTTTCTTCGATATCATTGTATCCTTTGATTTGAATACCACAATCGTATCCTTTAGTCACTTCTTTCACATCGTCTTTGAAACGTTTTAAAGCAACTAATTCGCCATCAAATACAACAACTCCTTCTCTAACTACACGAACCTTAGCGTTTCTAGTAATTTTACCATCCATCACCATACATCCAGCAATAGATCCTACTTTAGAAATTTTAAATATCTCTCTAATTTCAGCTGTACCAAGTACTTCTTCTTTCATTTCTGGTGCTAACATTCCTTCCATTGCATCTTTCAAGTCATCGATAGCAGCATAGATAATAGAATAATAACGGATGTCTATTTCTTCTTTATCAGCTAATTGTCTTGCATTTCCAGCAGGACGAACATTAAATCCGATGATAATCGCATCCGAAGCAGATGCTAACATTACGTCAGTTTCTGTAATAGCACCCACTCCTTTGTGGATGATATTAATTTGAACTTCTTCAGTAGATAATTTAGAGAACGAATCAGACAACGCTTCAACAGAACCATCAACATCTCCTTTAAGAATCACATTCAATTCTTTAAATTGACCTAATGCGATTCTTCGTCCAATTTCATCTAATGTAATATGACGTTGTGTTCTTACTGATTGCTCACGCATCAATTGAGAACGTTTTGAAGCAATTTGTTTTGCTTCTTTTTCATCTTCAAAAATATTGAATTTATCTCCAGCAGTAGCTGCCCCATCCAAACCTAAAACAGATACTGGAGTAGAAGGACCTGCTTCTTTAACCACATGTCCTCTTTCGTCATGCATGGCTTTAATCTTACCATGATGCTTTCCAGCCAACATATAATCACCAATTCGCAAAGTTCCATGTTGTACTAATAAAGTAGAAACATATCCTTTACCTTTATCTAAGAAAGCCTCAACAACAGTTCCCTGTGCAGGTTTATTTGGATTTGATTTTAAATCTAAAATTTCAGCTTCAAGCAATACTTTTTCAAGCAATTCTTTAACACCTAAACCAGTTTTAGCCGAAATATCATGCGATTGAATTTTACCTCCCCAATCTTCAACTAGCAAATTCATACCCGCTAATCTTTCTTTAATCTTATCTGGATTAGCATTTGGCTTATCTACCTTATTAATTGCAAAAATTATTGGAACACCTGCCGCTTGAGCGTGACTAATTGCCTCTTTCGTTTGTGGCATGATGTCATCATCCGCAGCAATTACAATAATTGCAATATCAGTAACTTGAGCTCCACGAGCACGCATTGCCGTAAAGGCCTCGTGACCTGGAGTATCTAAAAATGCTATTTTTTGCCCGTTATCCAAAGTAACCCCGTAAGCACCAATGTGCTGTGTGATTCCTCCTGACTCTCCTGCAATTACATTTTCTTTACGAATGTAATCCAATAAAGAGGTTTTACCGTGATCGACATGCCCCATAACAGTTACGATAGGCGCTCTAAACACTAAATCTTCTTCTTTATCTTCAACAACTTGAATTGCTTCTTCGATATCTACGGTAATGAATTCTACTTCGTAACCAAATTCATCCGCAACAATAGTCAATGTTTCAGCATCTAAACGCTGATTCATTGTTACCATAATTCCAAGTGACATACACGTACCAATTACCTTAGTAATAGGCACATCCATCATGATTGCAATTTCACCTACAGTAACAAATTCAGTAACTTTAATAGTTTTACTTCCTTCGTCTAAAGCTCTTTGCTCTTCGTCTGATTTCTGACGGTGCGTATCTCTCTTATCTCTTCTGTATTTTGCAGCTTTAGATTTACCTCCTTTACCTTGAAGTTTTTCTAAAGTTTCACGGATTTGATTTTTAACCTCTTCTTCTGTTGGCTCTACTTTTGCAACAATAGCAGGTCTGTTACCTTTTACAAAACCTGGTTTAGCACCTCTATTCGCATTGAAACCACCTCCAGCATTTGGAGTAATTTTATTAGGATTTGGAGTTCCTGGCTCACCTGGTGTTGATGGCTTAGCTACAATTCTTTTTCTTTTATTCTTCCCTGCATTAGCTCCAGCACCTGGCGCACCTGGTTTATTTGGAGTAATTTTAAGATCTTCTTTTTTCTTTTTCGGTTTATTAAATTGAGATAAATCAATAGTTTGACCTGTCAAAGTCGCACCTGACAATTTCTGGTATTGAGTAGTAATTGTTTCGTCTATTGGAGTATCATCAGACTTATCGTCTATTTTTACCTCAGCAGAAACTTCTTTTTTCTCTTGTTTTGATTCAATAGGAACAACTGGCTTTAATTCTTTTTTATCTGAAACAGGTTTTTCCGAAGTCACATCTTGAGGTACGTCTTGAGTTTTAACTTCTGTAGAAGGTGTTTTTTTAGGATTGAGTTCAATTTTACCAACCTGAATGGGACCAGTCACTACAGCTTTCGCTTTAATAACTTCTTGGCGCTCCTCTTCTTGCTTGCGTTTTTCTTCGATCTCTTGCTCACGTTGAATACGTAATGCTTCCTTTTCTTTTCTTTTCTCTTCTCCTACTTCTTTAGAAGCCTCTTTATTCCCCTTATCGCCCGCAAATTGACTTTGTAGGATACCAAACTCACGTTCAGAAATTTTAGCATTTGGATTTGCATCAATAGCAATTCCTTTATCCTTAAGATAATCTACTGCTCTTTCTAACGAAATGTTTAATTCCCTTAAAACCTTGTTAATTCTTATTACTCTCTCTTCAGACATAAACCTTTTTATTATTATCTTTTTATTGTATTTCTTAATTTATAAAAATTAAGATGCGTATTCCAGAATTAGATTAGTTATCAAATTCTTCTTTTAGTATTTTGATCACATCTAGAATTGTTTCCTCTTCCAAATCGGTTCTTCTAACTAAATCTCCAACTTCTTGTTTTAAAATACTTCTAGCTGTATCCAACCCAATTTTAGCAAATTCGTCTATTATCCATTCTTCAATTTCATCAGAGAATTCAGTTAATTCAATATCATCTTCTTCTCCACTAGCAACATCTCCTTCACGAATTACATCTAATTCATAACCAGTCAATAAACCGGCTAATTTAATGTTGTGACCTCCTCTACCGATTGCTTTAGAAACCTCTTCTAGTTTCAAGAACACTTCAGCTCTTTTGGTTTCTTCGTTAATTTTAATCGAAGATACTTTAGCTGGGCTTAAAGCACGAGTGATATACAATTGATTATTGGTTGTGTAATTAATTACGTCAATATTTTCATTTCCTAATTCACGAACAATTCCGTGAATACGTGATCCTTTCATTCCCACACAAGCTCCCACAGGATCAATTCTATCATCATAAGAATCTACGGCTACTTTTGCTTTTTCACCAGGAATTCTCACTACATTTTTAACCATAATTAAACCGTCAAAAACTTCAGGAATTTCTTGTTCAAATAATTTTTCCAAAAACTTATCAGAAGTTCTAGACATAACTATTTGAGGTTTGTTTCCTTTTAACTCAACGCTTTCAATGATTCCACGCACATTGTCTCCTTTACGGAAAAAGTCAGAAGGAATTTGTTTTTCTTTTGGCAAAACAATTTCATTCCCTTCATCGTCAACCAATATAACAACTCTTGGTCTTACGTGATGCACTTCGGCAGTATATATTTCACCGATAATATCTTTAAATTGTTTGTACAAATTAGTATTATCGTGTTCATGAATTTTAGAAATCAAGTTTTGACGTAAAGCCAAAATAGCTCTTCTTCCTAAATCAATTAACTTTACTTCTTCAGAAACCTCTTCACCAATTTCAAAATCGGCTTCAATTTTTCTAGCTTCTGTTAACGTTATTTCTTCATTTTCGAAATCCAAATCTTCATCAGCAACGATAACTCTTCGTCTCCAAATTTCCATATCTCCTTTATCAGGATTGATAATGATATCAAAATTATCATCTGAACCGTATTTTTTCTTTAATGCATTTCTAAATACATCTTCCAAAATTGCCATAAGCGTTACACGATCAATAAGTTTATCATCTTTAAACTCTGAAAATGAATCGATTAATGCTAAATTTTCCATGCGAATTCTTTA
>CAZOHO010000142.1:2826-4898 GCA_964579755.1 uncultured Flavobacterium sp. | reverse complement strand
TGGTCTCAAACACCTGTGGGAAACCGTGCCGGTTCGACTCCGGCTCCGGGTACAAGTTGTACCAATGACCTCAAGATTACTCTTGAGGTCATTTTTTTTAATGTATGGACCGCTCTTTTTCAGTGCATAATTATCTATTATAAGCTTTATTTTCCTTTTAATATTTCAAGTAGTCTAAAGTTTAAGTATAGTTTTTCTTTTCCTACTTGCTTAGTTTTCAAAAAACCATGATTTTCCAATTCTTTTAAATAGTTTCCTACTGTTTTTAAATTTCCTAGACCTGATTTTTCTAAATGATTTCTTTTGGTATATGGTAATCTGAATAATATTTCCATCAAATCTTTGGAATATATTTTTGGAAGTTGTAGTTGTATTTCTTTACCCATATCGGTCATCAGTTTTTCAATTTCCGTTATTTGATTTCTTCCGTTTAGTGCTGTTTGTTCTATCATGTCTAACATGTACAGAATCCAATCTTCCCAATTTCCCTGTTCAGTTACTCTTCGTAAATTAGTGTAGTATTTATCTTTGTGTTCAATAATATAACTGCTTAAATATAAGGCAGGTAATTCGAGTAATCCAGTCATTTTTAAATACAGCAAAAGTATGATTCTTCCTGTACGTCCATTCCCGTCAAAAAAAGGGTGTATCGCCTCGAATTGATAATGGATAATCGCCATTTTTACTAATGGGTCTATTGTGTCTTTGGCATGGATAAAATCCTCTAGATTTTTTAATTTTTCTCGTATTATTTCTTCCCCTTCAGGAGGAGTGTAAACCACTTTGTCTGAAATAGGATTTTTTAATTGTGTTCCTGGAGCATTACGAATACCTGCTTGATTCTCTTTTATTATTTGGACTATAGCTATAAATAGGTTAGTTGATAATATAGGTCTTTTTTCAATTTGAGCTACTCCATACCACAATGCATTTTTATAATGTAGTACTTCTTTGGTAGCTGGATTTTCATTTTTCTTTTCGGCTATAGAGGCACTGAATAATTCATCTTGTGTAGTGATGATGTTTTCTATTGCGGAACTAGCCTGAGCCTCTTGTAAATTAATAGTATCAATAAAAAGAGTCGGGTTGGGTAAATTTGTAATAGCCCCTTTTAATTCAGAAAGTGCTCTACTTGCAGCAATTGTTTTTTTTAGAATGACAGTGTTTTCTATTTTTTTTTGAGGAGGCAATAGTGGTAAATCATTATATGGAATGGATGGGTTATATATAATTGTATCACTCATTGTAGCTTTTTTAATAGAGGTAGTTAGTGCCTTGGTTTGTTTTACGAGTGTAAATATAATAAAAATTTACACTCGTTTTGTTTTTTGATGTAAAATTTGCCCTTGTTTAATTTTTATAAATCATAGTAATTTGAAAAGCGTAAATCATTAGAAATATAAACCTAACAGATTATTATTTTTCATTCCAAAAGTTGATAAAAATCATCTAACTCTTTGACTATTAAGTTAGCATTTTTTTCTAAAAAGAGTACAAAAGCCTCTTCGAAAGAAGAGGCTTTTTTTGTTTTTAATTAGATTGTAGTTGTTTCTTCTGCAACTCGATTTAGTATTTTAATTTCTTTTTCTCTCACTAATTTAGTGTATATTTGTTTATTGTTTTTAAAAAATAATTAAACAAAAAATCAATCTATTTTTCTTTTTTGAAAAAACAGTCCATACATATTGTTTGGTTCAAACGCGATTTTCGTTTGGTGGATAATGAAGCCTTGTTTCATGCCCACCAATCGGGTGTGCCGCTGTTGTTCATTTGTTTTTTTGAACCTAGTATAATGAGTTATCCCGATTCGGATGTACGCCATTGGCGATTTATTTATGAATCCATTATGGATTTGAATAAAAAACTTCAACCATTTAACGCAAAAATTTATTTTTTTCATAATGAAGCTAAAAACGTATTTTCAGAATTAATTCAAAAATTTGAAGTAAAATCTGTTTTCTCCCATCAAGAAATAGGAAATAAGTTAACCTACGACCGCGATTTGGAAATGAAAGCGTTTTTCGATTCCAATGACATCATTTGGAAAGAATTTCAAATGCACGGTGTCATTC
>CAZOHO010000142.1:0-2726 GCA_964579755.1 uncultured Flavobacterium sp. | reverse complement strand
TTTTTCGATTCCAATGACATCATTTGGAAAGAATTTCAAATGCACGGTGTCATTCGCAAATTAAAATCAAGACAAGATTGGGACAAGCGCTGGGAGCAGGTAATGCGTGATACCCCAAAAATTATAAATGAATCCGATTTAAAAACGATAGAATTAGATTCGGAGTTTTATGAGAAAATAAAAGGCGCAGATTTATCAACTGAAATCACCACTCCTAACAAAAATTTTCAACGTGGGGGCGAATATTGGGCCTGGCGTTATTTGGATAGTTTTGTGAAAGAACGTTATGTCAATTACAGCAAACACATTTCAAAACCGGCGTTGAGTAGAAAAGGATGTAGCAGATTGTCGCCGTATTTAACGTATGGAAATATCAGTATGCGGATGATTTATCAGTATACGAATCAGCATTACGAATCATCCAAAAATAAACGAGCGATTCTCAATTTTGTTTCGCGTTTGCATTGGCATTGTCATTTTATGCAAAAGTTTGAAGACGAATGCGAAATGGAATTTGAAAATGCCAACCGAGCGTATGATGCTTTGGTAAAACCAAAAAACGAAACCTACATCAAAGCTTGGCAAGAAGGAAAAACAGGTGTGCCAATAGTCGATGCGTGCATGCGTTGTTTGGTGGCAACAGGTTATATCAATTTCAGAATGCGCGCCATGGTGGTGTCGTTTTTTACCTTTAATTTATGGCAAGATTGGCGTGAATTACATTTTTTAGCCCGTCAATTTTTAGATTACGAACCTGGAATTCATTATCCACAAATTCAGATGCAATCAGGTACAACGGGGATTAATACGATTCGAATATACAATCCAATAAAAAACTCCGAAGAACACGATTCTGAAGGTGTTTTTATTAAACAATGGTTGCCTGAATTAGCAGAATTGCCGGTGCATTTGCTTCATGAACCTTGGAAAATGAACGAAATGGAGCAGCAATTTTATAATTGCATTATTGGTAAAGAGTATCCTGCTCCTATTGTTGATATTGAAGCAACTCGTAAGTATGCTAGTGACATCGTTTGGAGCTTTCGGAAAAAAGACGAAGTCAAACAAGAAGGAAAGAGAATTTTACAAAAACACGTAAGTAACCCCAATAAACCCAACAATGCGAGGAGTAAAAAAACAAAACCTTCCCAATAAAATTTGTGTAGTGTGCCAGAAACCATTCGCTTGGCGCAAAAAATGGGAAAAGGTTTGGGACGAAGTGAAATATTGCAGTGATAGATGTAGGAATGAAAAAAAGATTGAAAGATTGAAAGATTGAAAAACATTCTAAATTTTTAAATCCTTTAATCTTTAAATTAAAAAAAATGTCAAAAACGGTACGATTAGTTCTCGGAGATCAATTGAACAGCAATCATTCTTGGTTCAAAACCATAGATGATTCGGTGACTTATGTCATGATGGAAATTCGAACTGAAACAGATTATACTACACATCACATCCAAAAAGTGGTTGGGTTTTTCTCGGCCATGCGTCAATTTGCTGCCGAATTACAATCGCAACAACATCAAGTCCTTTATATTCAATTGAATGATGTTAATAATTTACAATCGTTTGAAAAGAATATTCATCATTTAATCGAAAAAGAACATTTTACCCATTTTGAATACCAATTGCCTGACGAATACCGTTTGGACGAGCAGTTGAAAAACTTGTCCCAATCGCTTTCAATCACTACTTCGGTATGCGACTCGGAGCATTTTATGAGTTCGAGAAACGAATTAGGCGATTTTTTTGAAGGTAAAAAAACCTTTTTAATGGAAAGTTTTTACCACATGATGCGAAAAAAACACTACATTTTGATGGAAGGGGACAAACCGCTAACGGGAAAATGGAACTACGATGGTGACAACCGAAAAAAATTGCCCAAAGACCATAAACCCACTCCGCCTTTGGTTTTCAATAATAAGGTGACGGAAATTCTTTCAGAAATTCAAAAAACAGACATCAAAACCATCGGAATGATTGATGCTGAGAATTTTGTTTGGCCAACCAACAGAAAACAATCACTCGAATTACTCGATTTTTTTGCAACCGAATGTTTGGCACTTTTTGGGAGTTACCAGGATGCGATGACGCCCAACGAATGGTCGTTGTATCACGCCCGACTTTCGTTTTCGATGAATGTGAAACTAATTTCGCCTTTTGAAGTGATTCAGCGAGCTATTACAGAATGGGAAAATCGACCTGAAGCAATTGCCTACCATCAATTGGAAGGGTTTGTTCGCCAAATTATTGGCTGGCGCGAATACATGCGAGGTATTTATTGGAACAAAATGCCCGAATATGCCACGATGAATTATTTCAATAACGAAAACTCACTTCCAGAATGGTTTTGGACGGGAAAAACAAAAATGAATTGCTTGAAAGATGCCATTAACCAATCCTTAAATTTTGCCTACGCTCACCACATCCAGCGATTGATGGTGACGGGTAATTTTGCGCTTTTAGCAGGCATTCATCCCGATGAAGTAGACGCTTGGTATTTAGGAATTTACATCGATGCCATTGAATGGGTGGAAATTACAAACACGCGAGGCATGAGTCAATTTGCCGATGGCGGAATTGTAGGCACAAAACCGTATGTAAGTTCTGCGGCTTACATCGATAAAATGAGTCATTATTGCGGTAGTTGCTTTTACAAAAAAGCAGTAAAAACAGGAGATAAAGCCTGCCCTTTCAATAGTTTGTATTGGAATTTTTATGAT
>CAZOHO010000141.1:0-4991 GCA_964579755.1 uncultured Flavobacterium sp. | reverse complement strand
AGAAAACAACAGAAGTTGTTTGTATAATTAATTGATACCTAGAGGAAATCCTTATTCACCAAAAGGTGCGCAAAGGTAATACATCTTTATTCAATTATCAAATTTATTTTAATATAAAACAAATGATTAATTCATTGACAATCAGAACGAATGACCCATTTGAATTTACAAATAAAATTCCATCCAACTTTCTTTACTATTAGACATAAAAAAACCAAGAGCAAGTCTTGGTTTCTATAGTATTCGTAAAGCATATTTTAATGCTTAACTTGTTCTAATTCAGAAGGATTGTGTTTATGTTTAAAGAAAACAGCAAACGCTAGTCCGATAATTAATGCATAAGACGAGAAAGCAATCCAGATGTTATGCCAGTCTTTAATTCCGTTTTGAGTATAATAATTATCAATTACAATTCCACTTAGATAACTCCCTAAAAAAGCTCCTACTCCATTGGTCATCATCATAAACAATCCTTGAGCAGAGGAACGTATTGAAGAATCTGTTGTGGTTTCTACAAATAATGAACCTGAAATATTGAAAAAATCAAATGCCATTCCGTACACAATACAAGATAAAATAATCATCCAAAGTCCTTCCGCAGGGTCTCCGTAGGCAAACAATCCAAAACGCAACACCCAAGCAATCATTGAAAACAACATCACTTGTTTGATTCCAAAACGTTTTAAGAAGAATGGAATTGCCAAAATAAACACCGTTTCCGAAATTTGAGAAATAGACATAATAATAGTTGACGAACTCACTACAATTGAATCTTTGTATTCTGGAAAATTTTTAAAATCATTGAGATACGCATCGCCATACATATTGGTTAATTGTAAAGCGGCTCCCAAGAACATAGAAAACAATAAGAATAATGCCATTTTTGAATTGGAAAACAATTTAAAAGCATTTAAACCCAACTGTTCTGTAAAAGACGCTTCTTTTGAGATTAATCGTTGAGGAGGACATTTTGGCAAGGTAAAAGAATAAATTCCTAATACAATGGCAAAAAATGCAGCAAAATAAAACTGATTAGCTGTAACAGGACTGTCTAACAAAGTAGCAATTCCATTACCAACACTCAGGCCAAAATCATGTAAAAAACTTGGCGGATTTGGCGAACTAAAAATATTAGTCAACCACATTGCAGCAATAAAACCAACAGTTCCCCAAACACGAATAGGCGGGAAAATTTTTACTACATCATAGTCGTTATTTTTTAAAATCGTATACGCAATAGAATTCGACAAAGAAATCGTTGGCATATAACAAATCATCGCACTAAAAATCACGTAATACAATACATTTGGATCATCTACTTTTGGAACATAAATCAATATGATTCCGTACAAAATATGAAGAATTCCGTATAATTTTTCAGCATTCAACCACTTGTCAGCTATAATCCCGGTGATAGCAGGCATGAATAAAGAAGATAAACCTAAAGTAGAGAAAATAGCTCCAAATTCAGCTCCTGTCCAACCTTTTGCATTAAAACAATACGTTCCAATTGTAATTAACCAAGCTCCCCAAACGAAGAACTGCAAAAAGCTCATGACTGTCAATCTAAATTTTATACTCATAATTATTTTATGTATTTGTAATAAATAGTTTGTAAATCTAACATTAAAAAAGAAATACGCAAAAATTTAATTCTCTTTAATAATAGCATTCACTAAGTCCAAAACAGCGTCAAACTGTTCTTCTCTACTAAGGTGTGAATTATCAATTTCGACTGCATCTTCAGCCATTACTAATGGTGAGTCGTCACGATGCGTGTCGATATAATCTCGTTCTTCCACATTTTTCAATACTTCTTCATAAGTTACTGAATCCCCTTTTTGCAATAATTCAACATAACGTCGTTGTGCACGAGTGGCCGCGCTAGCCGTCATAAAAATCTTCAATTCGGCATCTGGAAATACAACCGTACCGATATCACGACCATCCATAACAATCGCTTTATTCTTTCCCATTTCTTGCTGTTGTTCTACTAATTTAGTGCGAACTTCAGATACTTCAGCCACCTTACTTACAAAACCAGACACTTCAATAGTACGAATAGCTTTTTCTACATTTTCACCATTCAAGTACATTTCTGCAAAACCAAATTCGGTATTAAATTTAAATTCTAAAACTATCTTTTTTAATTCATTAAGTAGTTTTACCTTATCAAAAGAATCGGCTGAAATTAAATTGTTTTGCATCGCAAATAATGCTACTGCTCGGTACATTGCTCCTGTGTCTACATAAATATAACCTAAGTGTTTTGCCAGTTGCTTTGCCAAAGTGCTTTTTCCAGTAGATGAAAATCCGTCTATAGCTATTGTGATTTTTTTTGTCAAAATATAATGTGTTAATGCTGTTCTATTCAACTATGAGTTGCGAAGATAAAATTATAAATACAATAAACGAAAAATTCCAAACTCCAAAACCGAAAAATATTCTGTTTGGAATTTGGAATTAGTTATTTGACACAAAATTAGTTTTACACTAACTTCTTCGCATTTTTAACTTTCTGCTCAGTTATAGCTATTTTCAAGACTTCACTCATCTCTTTCACATAATGAAACGTAAGTCCTTCTAAATATTCTGGTTTGATTTCGTCAATATCACTTTTGTTCTCATGACACAAAATAACCTCCTTAATATTAGCTCTTTTTGCAGCCAATATTTTTTCTTTGATTCCGCCTACAGGTAATACTTTTCCTCTCAACGTAATTTCGCCAGTCATGGCTAAATTTTTCTTTACTCTTTTTTGAGTTAACAAAGACACCAAAGAAGTTAGCATAGCAATACCGGCACTTGGACCATCTTTTGGTGTCGCTCCCTCAGGGACGTGCAAATGAATATTGTATTTATTTAAAACTTCAGAATTTAGTCCCATTATGTCCGAATTGGCTTTAATATACTCCAAAGCAATTGTAGCCGATTCTTTCATAACTGTACCTAGATTTCCTGTAAGAGTCATAGCGCCTTTCCCTGGAGAAAGTAACGCCTCAATAAACAAAATATCTCCTCCTACACTCGTCCAAGCCAATCCTGTAACCACTCCAGCAACATCATTACTTTCGTATTTATCTCTTTCCAATCTTGGAACACCTAATACTTTTACAATATCTTCATCAGTTACTTTTTTGTTGTACACCTCCTCCATTGCAACTGATTTTGCTGCATTTCGAATGACTTGTGCCAATTTATTTTCCAAGCCACGAACTCCAGATTCACGCGTGTATCCTTCTACAATTTTTTCCAATTGTTTTTTAGCAATAGTCAAATCTTTAGAAGTCAGTCCATGTTCTTTCAACTGTCTTGGAAACAAATGTTGACGAGCAATTTCCACTTTTTCTTCAATGGTATAGCCCGACATTTTGATCACTTCCATTCTGTCACGCAATGCGGGTTGAATGGTTGCCATGTTGTTAGAGGTGGCAATAAACATCACTTTAGACAAATCATAACCCATTTCAAGGAAGTTGTCATAAAACGAATTGTTTTGCTCTGGATCCAATACTTCTAACAAAGCCGAAGATGGATCGCCGCTATGACTGTTTGACAATTTATCTATTTCGTCCAAAACAAAAACGGGATTCGATGTTCCTGCTTTTTTCAAACTTTGAATAATTCGGCCAGGCAAAGCGCCAATGTATGTTTTTCTATGGCCTCTAATCTCTGCTTCATCACGCAAACCTCCTAGAGAAATGCGAACATATTTTCTACCTAATGCCTCTGCAATTGAGCGCCCAATAGATGTTTTACCCACACCTGGAGGTCCTGTCAAACAAATAATAGGTGACTTCATATCATTTCGCAATTTTAACACTGCCAAATGTTCAATCATTCTTTTCTTCACGTCTTCCAAACCAAAATGATCTCGATCCAAAATTTTTTGTGCACGTTTTAAATCGAAATTATCTTCTGAAAACACGTTCCAAGGCAAGTCCAAAAACAAATCCAGATAGTTCCTTTGGATACTAAAATCAGGTGCTTGCGGATTCATTCTACGCAATTTAGACAATTCTTTTTCGAAATGTTTTTGCGTGGTTTCATCCCACTTTTTAGTTTTGGCACGTTGACTCATTTCGTCAAACTCTTCTTCATGCGAAACGCCACCCAATTCTTCCTGAATGGTTTTCATTTGTTGATGAAGAAAATATTCGCGTTGTTGTTGATCTAAATCAAAACGTACTTTGGACTGAATATCATTTTTCAATTCCAATTTTTGCAACTCTACATTCATAAAACGTAAAGTTTCTAAAGCGCGATCTTTTAGATTGTTAATTTTCAACAAATCTTGTTTCTCTTTTACCGAAAGATTCATATTTGAAGAAACAAAATTGACCAAAAACGATTTGCTTTCAATATTTTTAATAGCAAAAGTAGCTTCGCTAGGCAAATTAGGGCTTTCTTGGATAATCTTAACAGCTAATTCTTTCAGCGAATCAATAATTGCATTGAACTCGGTATCGTTCTTTCTAGGACGTTTTTCAGGCACTTCTTTTACCGTAGCAGTAATATAAGGTTCTTCTGAAACTACTTCTGCAATTTCGAAACGTTTTTTTCCTTGTAGAATAACTGTAATATTACCATCAGGCATTTTTAGCACACGTAAAATTCGGGCCACAGTTCCAATAGTGTTGATATCAGCTTTAGTTGGGTCTTCGTCTTCTTCGTTCTTTTGTGCTACAACACCAATATTTTTTCCTGATGCGTTAGCATCATTAATTAGTTTAATCGATTTGTCACGTCCTGCGGTAATTGGAATAACAACACCTGGAAACAAAACCATATTGCGCAATGGCAAAATTGGTAATGAATCTGGTAATTCTTCATTGTTCATTTCCTCCTCATCTTCGGGAGTCAATAATGGAATTAATTCAGCATCTGAATCAAATTCTTGAAGTGACAGATTGTCAATTGTGAGTATTTTATGATTTGACATAAAGTATAATAAGTCGTTTTGTCATTAATTTTTATAATTCGATTGGTCT
>CAZOHO010000140.1:0-4991 GCA_964579755.1 uncultured Flavobacterium sp. | reverse complement strand
GCATGACAGGAATCGTTTATAAATCTACAGGGAGTTGGTACACCGTAAAATCGGAGACAGGTGATTTTATGGAATGCCGAATGAAAGGGAAGTTCAGAATGAAAGGGATTAAAAGTACCAATCCAATTGCTGTGGGCGATGTAGTAGATTTTGAATTGGACGAAAGTTCAGATGCTGTGACGGGAACTATTCACAACATTCACGAAAGGAAAAATTATATCGTCCGAAAATCGGTGAATTTATCCAAGCAAATTCATATTATTGCTTCCAATATTGATCAAGTTTTTTTATTGATTACGATTGATAATCCGCCTACAACCACCAGTTTTATTGACCGATTTTTAGTTACTGCCGAAGCCTACGGTATTGAAACAATTTTGGTTTTTAACAAAATTGACACTTTAAACGACACCTCTTTAGACGAGCAATTGTACATGCAACATGTGTATCAAGAAATTGGCTATCGTTGTTTGCGTGTTTCTTCAACCGAAGGAAAAGGAGTGGAAGAATTAAAACAAATGATGTTGGGTAAAGTCAGTATGTTTTCGGGACATTCTGGTGTAGGGAAATCTACTTTAGTCAATGCTTTAGAACCTTCTTTGCATTTGAAAACAAAAAATATTTCGGAACAAAGCAAACAAGGACAGCACACCACCACTTTTGCCGAAATGTACGATTTGAGTTTTGGTGCCAAAATCATTGACACACCTGGTATTAAAGGATTTGGGATTGTGGATATGGAAAAAGAAGAAATTGGCGGATACTTCCCAGAATTTTTCAAATTACAAGACCAATGCAAATTCAATAATTGTTTGCACAAAGAAGAACCCCATTGTGCCATAAAAGCGGCTTTGGAAAAAGATGAAATCGCTTGGTCGCGTTACAATAGTTATTTGAAAATTTTAGAAGGCGATGACGAACATTATAGAACTGATGTGTACAATGAAGACCGAATTGCCAGCGATAAAACACGAGATTAATGAGAGTAGTGTTACAAAGAGTTTCATCGGCTTCAGTCACAGTTGACGATAAGATAGTTGGGGCAATCCAAAAAGGATTGTTAGTCCTAGTAGGAATTGAGGATGCCGATACCCAAGAAGATATTGATTGGTTGGTTGGCAAGATTACGCAACTTCGTATTTTTGGAGATGCCAATGGGATAATGAATTTGTCGGTAGAAGAGGTGAATGGCGATGTCCTTGTGGTGAGTCAGTTTACACTTCATGCAGCCACTAAAAAAGGCAATCGACCTTCCTATATCAAAGCGGCTAAACCCGAAGTGGCGATTCCGATTTATGAAAAATTTGTAACTACTTTAGAGAATAAATTAGGTAAAAAAGTACCAACAGGTATTTTTGGTGCCGATATGAAAGTAGCCTTACTGAATGATGGGCCTGTAACGATAGTTATTGATAGTAAAAATAAAGAATAAATTTTTTTAGTCGAAAAATTCTTATATTTTTGATAAAAAGAATTTTTATGGCTACAAAACTTTTTTCTTTTGTCTTCTGCATTTTTTCCACTTTAGTCTTTTCTCAAAAGATTGATTATACAATTCAAAGCATTCCTGATAGTCTGAAACAGAATGCAAATGCAGTTATTCGATTCAATCAAATAGATATTCTTATATCTTCTCAAGAAAACATGAAAATTTCTACCAAAAGGGTAGTTTCTGTTTATAATGAAAAAGGAATGACGGCTATTGATGCTATTGAAGGTTATGACAAAAGAACCAAAGTAACTTCAATTGAAGCAACAGTCTTTGATGAAAATGGAAAAGAAATTAAACGAATTAAACGGAAAGATTTTAGAGATCAATGTGTAATTGATGGTTCCACTTTATTTTCAGACAACAGAATACTATTCTTGAATTATACACCAACTCAATATCCTTTTACGATTGTTTATACTAGTGAAGTTGAGACTTCAAATACCGCTTTTATTCCGAAATGGCATCCCTTATCTGATTTTAATGTATCACTTGAGCGAAGTGTTCTAAATGTAAATTGTCTAGTTGATTTAGGATTTAAAAATAAAAAAATTAATTTTTCTAATTTCAAAGTACTGCAACTTATAGACACCAAGAATCAGTTAAATTATGAGTTGGAGGGAGTAGTAGCCCAAAAATCAGAAGATTATAGCGTTTCAAATTTACTTTTTCCAGAGTTGATGATGGGACTTGAAAAATTTCATCTAGAAGGTGTGAATGGCTATGCTAAAGATTGGAAAGAATTTGGTAAATGGTATTCGGATGAGATTTTGAAAGGAACGACTGAATTGACAGAAGAAACAAAAGCGAAGATAAAAACACTTGTTGGAGAAGAAAAAGATGTGATGGAAAAAGCGAAAATCGTATATCAATATGTTCAGTCTAAATCAAGGTATGTGAGCGTTCAGGTTGGAATCGGAGGATGGAAACCGATGTTAGCTAGTGATGTAGACCGAGTAGGTTACGGTGATTGTAAAGCATTGACAAATTATACAAAAGCGTTATTAGATGTAGTAGGGGTTCCTTCGTATAACACCCTTTTGTATGGTGACAATACAAAAACAAACATAGAATCAGATTTTGTTGCCATGCAGGGGAATCACATGATTTTATGTATTCCAAACGATAATAATGCTATTTTTTTAGAATGTACAAGTCAAGACAGTCCTTTTGGTTATCAAGGAACTTTTACGGATGACAGAGATGTTCTAGTAGTAAAATCAGATGGAGGTGAAATTGTTCGAACAAAAATATATGAGGACAAGGATAATACTCAAATTAGTAAAGGGTCTTATGCCATTTCTCCGGCAGGTGATTTTTTAGGAAAAATAAATATTCTTTCTTCAGGAACCCAATACAATAAGAAATCGCAAATTCCAAATGCCTTACCTCATCAAAAAGAGAGCCATTACAAAGAATACTGGGATAATATTAATAATTTGAAGTTAGAGAAGATGAACTTTGTCAATGACAAAGAGAAGATTAAATTTACTGAAGAATTAGATCTTTCTGCTGCAAATTATGGTGTTATAACAAATGGCAAGATGTTATTTGAAATTAATGCTTATAATCATACTTCAGGGAATGTAAAAAGAATTCGAAATCGAAAAACCCCTTTTGAAATTCAAAGAGGGTATGTAGACAAAGATGAAATTACAATTGAATTACCTGCACATTTCGCTATTGAATTTTTGCCAACTAATTTTGAACTAAACACGAAGTTTGGTGAATATAAAACAGAAATTATAAAAAAGAGCAATTCGAGTTTGATCTATAAGCGAACTATGTTTCTTAAAAAAGGCCTGTATTCCAATAAAGAATACGATGATTTTAGGCTATTTATGGAACAAGTAGCCAAAAATGACAATGCAAAAATAATATTAACTCCAAATAACTAATCGTATGAAATGTACTAAATTCTTTCTGCTATTTATTTTTTTCGTTTATGGTACAAAAAGTATAGCTCAAAATTTTGAGTTAGGTAAAGTAACCATTGCTGAACTTCAAGAAAAAAGACACCCTAAAGACAGTACTGCCAATGCGGCTATTCTGTTTAAAAAGGGAGAGGTAAATTTTCAGTACAATGATACTGAAGAAACCTTTTTTATGTATACAATAGTTAAAGTCAAAATCAAAATATATAAGAAGGAAGGGTTTGACGAAGCCGATCAATTTGTTAGTTATTACATTGGGGGCGAGATTAAAGATGTTGTAAATTTTGAGAATGCTATTACGTATAATCTAGTAGACGGCAAAATTGAAAAAACTAAGTTAAAGAAAGAGGGTGAGTTTGATGAAAACATTAATAAAAAATGGAATCGTAAAAAAATTACGATGCCTAATGTAAAAGAAGGTTCAATCATAGAGTTTCAATACACGGTGAAGTCAAAAAGAATAGCAGAGATGAAAGATTGGTATTTTCAGACTGACATACCAGTTAATTATTCTGAATTTAAAACTTATGTTCCAGAGTATTTTGTTTATAAATCGAATCAGAGAGGATTTGTATTTCCTAAAGTAGTGGTTGAAAAAAATCGAAAATCATTTGCAATTAAAACTCGAGAAGAAAATCTAAATAATGGGAGAGTAGGAACATTTGGTACATTAGCAGCATCAACATTTACTACTTATAAAATAGATTATACAGAAACAAAATCAGTTTATACCGCTAGTGATTTGCCCGCAATGAAAGAAGAAGGGTTTGTAAACAATATTAACAATTATACTTCAGCCGTTTCACATGAACTCGAATCGGTACAATATCCCAATCGTCCATTTAAGTTATATTCAACAGATTGGAAGTCTGTTACAAAAACTATTCATGATGATTCTGATTTTGGTCAAGAATTAGAAAAAACTAATTATTTTGAAAGTGATTTAGATTTAATTTTGAAAGGTTTCACTACACCCGAAGAAAAAGTAATTGCCGTCTTTAATTTTGTTAAAACCAAGGTTAAATGGGATGGCAGTTATGGAATTTTCTGTTCTAATGGTGTAAAAAAAGCATACACTGATAAGACAGGCAATGTGGCTGAGATTAACTTGATGTTAACTGCTATGTTGCGTTATGCGGGCTTAGAAGCGAATCCAGTTTTAATAAGTACTCGATCAAACGGAATAGCCTATTACCCAACGATAGCGGCTTTCAATTATGTAATATCTGCAGTAGATGTTTCGGGAGATTTGGTATTATTAGATGCAACAGAAAAATATTCAAATGTAAATGTTTTACCATTTAGAGATTTGAATTGGATAGGGAGATTGGTAAAGAAAGATGGTACTACAACCGAAATAGATTTGATACCTAAAAAACTATCAAACGATGTTGTAACTTTAAATTATTCGGTAAATGCCGCTGGATTAGTTTCTGGGAAAGTAAGACGTCAAATGATAGATTATAATGCTTTATTATATAGAAAACGTGTAGAGGATGTAGTACAAGAAACATATCTTGAAAAATTAGAACAAGAATATGGGAATATAGAAATTTTAGATTATCAAA
>CAZOHO010000139.1:0-5001 GCA_964579755.1 uncultured Flavobacterium sp. | reverse complement strand
AAAGAGAAAAAATGGAAAAATTATTTTCTAAATTTTAAATACTTTAAGTCCCGATTCACATCGGGACTTTTTTATTATGAAACGATTCCTTTTTTTTATTACTACCAAATCCTACGGAGCCTACATCAACCTACTGTGTTTTATAGCGCCCAAAAAAGCAACACTCCTTGCGTACTCTCTTTTTAGCCAGCCCCGAAAAGGAAAACTAAACACGACCAACCTACCCGCTTTTTTGGCAGAAGCCGAAAAAGAAACTTTTGACAAAAACGGACAACTCTTCCAAACCTATCTCTGGAAAGGTGATGAAAAAATTATTTTTCTAATTCATGGTTGGGAAAGCAATAGTGCACGTTGGAAAAAATTAATTCCCCACCTCGTGGAAACAGGCCATACTATAATTGCCATTGACGCACCCGCTCACGGACTTTCGGAAGGCAAAGAATTTAATGTGTTCCAATATGCTGCTTATATTGATATTGTTGCTGAAAAATATGCACCCAATTATATTATTGGACATTCCATTGGCGGAAAAACAAGCATCTACTACCAAGCCACGTACCAAAACCCCAATATTGAAAAAATGGTACTGTTAGGCGCTCCTTCTGATTTTAAAGTCATCTTTGAAAACTATATCAAATTATTAAGTTTGAATAGACGTATGGTGGCGCTATTACACCAACATTATTGGGATTACTTCCAAATCAAAGTCGAACATTTTTCAGCCAAACATTTTGCGTCTACCATCACAGCCAAAGGATTTGTGATTCACGATGTAGAAGACAAAATTGTATTGTACAAAGAAGGCGAAAAAATAATCAACCATTGGAAAGCGGCTGTTTTAGAAACCACCAAAGGATTAGGACATAGTTTACAAAACAAAGAAGTGTACAAAAAAATAGTAGACTTCCTTTCAGATTCAAATTAACACATTCCTAAATTCATTACTTTTGCGGTATGGAAGAAAATCTAAAACGCCTCAATAAATTCATTGGAGAAACCGGTTATTGCTCCCGCAGGGAAGCCGACAAACTCATCGAAGAAGGAAGAGTAACCATCAATGGTATCGTTCCTGAAATGGGCACTAAAGTGGCTCCTGAAGACGAAGTACGCATTGACGGCAAACTGATTGTAGAAAAAAATGAGAAATCCATTTATTTAGCCTTCAATAAGCCGGTAGGAATTGAATGCACTACTAATTTGGACGTTCGCGACAACATTGTCGATTACATCAACTATCCCAAACGTATTTTTCCAATTGGCCGTTTAGACAAAGCCAGTGAAGGATTGATTTTCATGACCAATGACGGGGATATTGTCAACAAAATATTGCGTGCCAGAAACAATCACGAAAAAGAATATACCGTAACCGTAAACCGACCAATTACCGATCGTTTTATTGAACGTATGGGCAATGGCGTTCCTATTTTGGAAACTGTAACCCGAAAATGTAAAGTAGAGCAAATCAGCAAATACACCTTCAAAATTATTTTGACACAAGGCTTGAATCGCCAAATTCGTAGAATGTGTGAGTATTTAGGCTATGAAGTAACCGCTTTGAAACGCATCCGAATTATCAATATTTCACTAGATGTGCCTGTGGGGCGCTACCGCGAATTAACCGAGGCTGAAATCAAAGAATTGAACCAACTCATTGCGCCATCGAGTAAAACCGAAGAAGCGAGTTTGCCCAAATCAGAACCTCCAAAACGAAAAATAGAATTTCCAAGAAGGGATGATTCTAAATTTAAAAGAAACTAATAAAATAGTAAATCAAAATCCCATTCCTTTAATAAGTAATGGGATTTTTTAGTATTCCTATTTTAAAAATTCATAGTACAACGCCGTAGATAAAAATGAATCTTTTTGTCTCAGTTGAATCTCCTCTTCTCGGAGTTCTTCAACATATTTTCCATCCAATTTATTTTCTATAAAAAATTGACGACGCGCATTATCGTTAAAATTCAAATCACTCAAAAATAATGGCTCTACTCCTTTATTAAACGAAATATTATAGACTGTGATCAAATTCCCCCAATTAACAAAACTACAAAGCAAAATCACTCCATAGCAATACCAAATCATCTGATTAAAAAGATAGGCATTTGATTTTTGTTTTGTAATTTTTCTAAAAGTAAAAAATAAACTCAACGCAGCTAAAAATAAAAAGACATACACCCCTAATCGTTTATAGGTAAGTCCAAAAAAGGCAATATATTCAGAGTTAATGATAAGCGTACTGACAATTAAAAATCCATTCAATACCATCCAAGTTTTAGCTAACACCTTCATGTTTTTAGCCTTGGAATCAAAATTAAATTGTCCTTTAAAATACAATAAAACCACCACTATAGATAGGAAGATAGAGAACAATACTGCATTCACCCTTTCGTGGGTAGCAGCACTCAATTTAGAGCTTGCAATAGATTCAAAAAATTGTTCATAATTGAACGTCACTAAAAACACTACCAACATGAGATTCAAAAGCAAAAAGGTAATCTCTCCACTCCTTCTTTTAAAATCAGAATCAAGTAATGCAAATGAATTTTGATTGTTTTCTGAAATATCTTTATTCAGTTCATCATTCAATTTTGAATTCATCTCCAAACAAATTTCAGGTACCCAATAATTCCAAAAACTAAACGAAAAGTAGGTCCCAAATACCACAACAAAAATAAATTGATACGGGTTAAAATCTAATGTGTAATCGATCCATAAAGAGGAGAAATGGTCACTCCCAAAAGAATATACAATAAAAAAAAGAGAGACAAATGACATGGGAATAATACAATAAGCTACTATTATTTTAACCAAATTAGTATTGATTTTGGCATCAGGAAGCCATTTTGAAAACTGAAAAAACCGAACACACGTAGCCAATGAATTGATCACAATTATAGGTAACGCTTGAATTATTAGTAACTGGGGAGATTGAATCCTAAATTGTAAAAATAAAATAGATAAGGCAACCGCTAAAAAGGAAACAAAGTCCCCATACCAAGCAAAGGCTAGACAGGAAAGAATAGAAGTGACAACTAAAATTTGCTCAGGATAATTACCCATTCTTTCCTTAAAAAAATAAGCAATCATACTTACTAAAAATAGTCCAAATAAAGCTAAATTAAGTCCAATATTCTGATTTAAAAAAAGCAGAATAAAAGCGACACTACTGATTAGAACAAAATGGTGTTTTTTCATATTTATAAATTTAAAAGTACTTTGTTATTCAAAGTAATTAGACAAAAAAATTAATTAGTAGATTTCAGTAATTTTTCAAGCTGATTCAAATGGGTAGTAAAGGCCTGCCTTCCCAAATTAGTAACACGGTACGAAGTTTTAGGTTTCTTACCTACAAATTCTTTCTTCACTTCAATATAGTCCGCCTTTTCCAATGAAGTAGAATGACTCGCCAAATTACCATCTGTGATATTGAGAAGCACCTTCATTTCGGTAAAGTCAACCCAATCATTGACCATCAGGACAGACATTATACCCAATCGTACGCGACTATCAAAATCTTTATTTAGTTTATCAATAATTCCCATTGGATGGATTATTTATATTTTTTGAATACGAGTAATCCATACACAATATGCAATATCCCAAAACCAAGAATCCAAAAAAGCAATCCGTATCCAAGATAAAAAAGAGAAATACAACCCAAAATTAGTTCACAAAAACCAAGATATTTAATATCCGTAAACGTATATTTTTCAGCATTAATCAACCCCAGACCATAGAATAACAATGTTACAGGAGCAATTAAAACATACATTTTATAAACAAGGAGTGCCACACAAAAAACACCACCTACTAAAAGCGGAATTGCTAAATTAAATAGCATATTTTTAGTTGTACTTGTCCAAATAGGCAAACCGTATTTTTTACTTTTTCTAATCGTAAAGACAATACCAAAGAATAAAGCGAAAAATAAAATAACAATTCCAACATACAATAATTCATATACAAAATCAAGTGAATACAATTTTGCCTGTCCATCAAAATAGTCAATTCCGTTGTCTTTGAATAGAAAATAAACATAGACTCCCCCCAATAATGCTGTCAAACCAGCAAAAACTCCAGACAACCCACTTAGCGAAATAAATCGCGAAGAACGCTCCATCATAGAACGTATGTGCGACAAATCTTCTTGATGCTTTTTATCCATAAATAAAGTACTTTGAATTGCAAAGTTATATATTTTTTCGAATTACCAAATAAAAAATGAATTTATTGTAAAAAAAAGCCGTTCTCACGAACAGCCTTTTGTTATGTCATTAAGATGGACTCTTATTTTCTAGCTCTAATTTGTCTTGCCAAAAGTGTATTTTTCAACAACATCGCAATAGTCATTGGTCCTACTCCTCCAGGAACTGGCGTAATAAAAGAAGACTTCTTGCTTACTTCATCAAAATCAACATCACCGGTAATTACATAACCTTTTGGGTGCGAAGCATCTTCTACTCTAGTAATACCCACGTCAATGACTACAACACCGTCTTTTACCATATCCGCTTTTAAATAATTAGGCACACCTAAAGCAGTGATAATAATATCGGCATTCTTAGTAAATTCTTCAATGTTTTTAGTTCTACTATGCGTCAAGGTTACGGTAGAATCTCCTGGATAGCCTTTGCGGCTCATCAAAATACTCATTGGTCGACCCACAATATGACTTCTTCCAATCACTACGGTATGTTTTCCAGCCGTTTCTACTTGGTAACGTTCTAACAACTGCATAATTCCAAACGGAGTAGCCGGTAAAAATGTTTCCATTTCCAAGGCCATTTTACCAAAATTTGTTGGGTGAAAACCATCCACATCTTTGTCAGGGTGAATCGCCATCAATATCTTTTCTTCATTGATATGCTTTGGCAAAGGCAATTGAACAATAAAACCGTCCAAATTATCGTCTTCGTTTAAATCAGCAATCTTAGCTAACAATTCGCTTTCGGTAATCGTTTCTGGCAAAGACACCAAAGTCGATTCGAAACCAATTTGTTC
>CAZOHO010000138.1:2442-5097 GCA_964579755.1 uncultured Flavobacterium sp. | reverse complement strand
TGATCCCAATCGCAATCACGATTTCGTCAAACAAAGGCAAGGCTCTGTTGATGATGTCTTCGTGACCTAAGGTAATAGGGTCAAATGAACCTGGAAATATAGCTTTTCTCATGGGGTGGTGTTAGGCTAAAGCCAATTCAATAGCATTTGTAAACAAGTCTTCTAATGAAATTCCTGCTTCTTTAGCTTGTTGTGGCAGTAAACTTTCGGTGGTTAAACCTGGAATGGTATTCATTTCTAGCATGTGCGGTTCGCCGTCTACAATGATGAATTCTGAACGCGAGAATCCTTTCATTTTTAATGCTTTGTAGGCACGTTTGGCAATTTCACCCACTTTTTGCGTCATTTCATCTGAAATGCGAGCCGGTGTAATTTCTTGTGATTTTCCTAAATACTTAGCCTCGTAATCAAAGAAATCATTTTCAGAAACGATTTCGGTGATGGGTAAAACGGTGATTTCACCTTTGTAATTGATGACTCCCACAGAAACTTCAGTTCCATCCAAGAAACTTTCAATGATGATTTCGTTATCTTCTTTGTAAGCTACTTCAATGGCAATAGGCAATTCGGCAGCGGTTTTCACTTTAGAGATTCCGAAACTAGAACCTGCTTTATTGGGTTTTACAAAACAAGGCAAGCCTACTTTGGCTACAATAGCGTTAGTATCGATTAAGTCACCTTTGTTTAGGTAATACGAAGTCGCGGTTTTGATGCCGTAGGGTTTTAAAACCGAAAGCAAATCGCGTTTATTGAAGGTCAAAGCCGCTTGGTAATAATCGCAAGCGGTTTGCGGAATACCAAGCAATTCAAAATAGGCTTGCATTAATCCATCTTCGCCTGGAGTGCCGTGAATAGCGTTGAAAACGCAATCAAAAGTGATTTTCTTTCCGTCAACGGTTACTGAAAAATCATTTCTGTCGATTGGGAATTCGGTATCATTGGCATCTACATAGACCCATTTCTCTTTGAAAATATGGATTCTAAATCCGTTGAATTTAGTTTTGTCTAAGAATTGGTATACGACGTTTCCGCTAATTAGGGATATTTTGTATTCGCTAGAATAGCCGCCCATGATGATGGCAATGTTTTTCATTTAAAATGGTTTAAGTCTTTATTTTATTGCAATAGCTGATTACCGATTCTCCCTAGCCCCGATAGAAGCGATATCCTTTTTTTAGGCTTTTGGCCAAAAAAAGATAGAGCGGATAGCGGGAAAAAGCTCCTAACAAACTAGTAAACAAAATTATCATTTTTTTTGAAACGAAATAGCTTTATCTTTGTGCCTACTAAAAATAAATTTATGAGTTTACGTAAGTATCTAACGAGTCGTGTGTTTTTCGGTCAAGTTTTGGCTGCTATTGCTATTATTGCGGTTTTGGGTTATTTGTTTATGCATTGGTTGACTTTTACGACTGATCACGGACATGAAATTGCGGTGCCGAATTTGAGTAAACTAACGGAAGAGCAAGTAGAGGACAAGTTGGACGAGTTGGATTTGGATTACGTACTCTTGGATAGTGTTGATTTTAGAGGCGATTATCCTGCTTTTACGGTGGTAGAGCAAGATCCATTACCAGGCACGAAAGTGAAAGTAGGTCGTAAAGTATATATTAAAATTAACGCATCGGGTTATTCTTCAGTGAAGTTGCCTGATTTGATAGATAAAACCTACCGTGAGGCAGTACCGACATTAAAAGCTATTGGTTTAGAAGAAGGAACGATTACCTACGAGCCTAGTTTAGGAAAAGATATGGTGCTAGCAATGCGCTACAAAGGACGTAACTTAAAACCAGGAGAGCGTGTGATGAAATCGTCTAAGATTGACTTGGTTTTAGGGGATGGAAAAATGAGTTATGAAGAGGAAGTACAAGTTGACAGTACAGCAACACCTGTTGAAGAAACACCAGTAGATGAACAATAATACCGAATCCTTCGATTTAGAAGACGAATTATTTGAGCATTTTAAGTTTGAAGTTCCCAAAGGGCAAGCGTTTTTGCGTATTGACAAATATTTGATGGGGCTGATTCCGAATGCCACCCGAAATAAAATCCAAAATGCAGCGAGTAGCGGTAACATTTTTGTCAATGACGAAATTGTGAAATCCAACTACAAGGTAAAACCACTGGACGTGATTAAGGTGATGTTATCGCATCCGCCTTTTGAAAATCATGTATTGCCTGAGAATATTCCGTTGAATATTGTGTACGAAGACGAGGCGTTGTTGCTAGTCAACAAAGAGCCAGGTTTAGTCGTGCATCCCGGTCATGGGAATTACACCGGAACTTTAGTGAATGCCTTGGCGTTTCATTTTGATAATCTACCTATGAACAGCAGCGAACGCCCAGGATTGGTGCATCGCATAGATAAAGATACTTCGGGCTTGTTAGTGATTGCGAAAACCGAAGCAGCCATGACGCATTTAGCCAAACAATTTGAAGCCAAAACGACTGAAAGAGAATACATGGCGCTCGTTTGGGGGAATGTTGCGAATGATGCCGGAACGATTGAAGGTAATTTAGCGCGACACTTGAAAGACCGTATGCAAATGGCGGTTTTTGATGATCCCGAAATTGGTAAACCTGCGATTACGCATTACAAAGTTTTGGAGCGTTTTGGGTATGTGACTTTGATTTGGTGCCAACTGGAAACGGGAC
>CAZOHO010000138.1:0-2432 GCA_964579755.1 uncultured Flavobacterium sp. | reverse complement strand
AACACATTGGTCACCCGCTGTTTAATGACGAACGCTACGGTGGTCATTTGATTTTGAAAGGAACTACCTTTACCAAATACAAACAATTTATAGATAACTGTTTTAAAGCCTTACCAAGACAAGCCTTACATGCTAAGACTTTAGGCTTTATTCACCCAAATACAGGCGAAATGATGCGTTTTGATACGGAATTGCCAGACGACTTTACAGATTGTTTGGAACGTTGGAGAAATTACTCCAAATCGCATACTGCAGAAGAAGAATAGAAAAAGCCCCGATTGGGGCTTTTTGTTTTTATATCTACTCGAAAGGATTGAATTCGTTGAATTGCATATCGTTCACGGGGCTCAAAGTCGGGAGACTTTGTGCAGTGGGTTTAAAAACAAATGTGTCAAACACAAACTATTTTCAAATTAAGCCCATTGTCCAGCTTGCTTGTAGCGTGTGTTGGCAGTAGTAAATTTATTTATAATGGAAATCCGATTCAGGTAAATTAATTACTTCATTTTTATTCCGCAAAATATTCCAAATCATATCATAAAGGCGGAAAAAATTTCTTGCTTTTTTTTTATTTTCATCACTTGTGTATCCAGTATTATAAGTTACAGTTTTTTGTTTTCCTTCAGAATGTATTACAATACTTCTATGAAAACCAGGGTCAGTTATCAAGATAACGCTTTCTTTAGGTTCAAATTTATATGGCATTTTGAAAAAACCAACTTCTTTCATAAATGAATAAATACTCTCTTTTTCTTCTTTCGTTAGTTCAATTTTTACTGCTTTATCATCTTCTAAATATTTTCTAGTAAAAGTGCTATTTTTCGAATTGTAGCTATCATTTCCTCCGCTATTAATTATAAAATAAAAATCATCAGGGACTGAATTATTTTCAATTTGAGAATTTTTCGGGAATGATTTCGGCATACTTTTATTAAAACTGTAAATACTAAAAAGTATAATTATTATCGAGATGATTTTAAATTTCTTCATTTCTCATTTTTGTAGTTTATTACTGCCAACTTGATTATATGCTCAGTTTATTGCTATTTTGTTGAGCAAAGCTAAACGTTTTTTGGATGATTATATTCAACTATAGTTGCGTTTTTTTATTTTTTTATAGCTTTAAATCAAAACAGCCAAAATTAATTGTTAACCAAATAGTTTTAGGTGTTTGCATTAAAATTTCATACAATCTGTAAATGAAACTAATTTGGGTCGATTGTAGTTACCAAGCTTTTCAAATGTAGCAAATTTTTTAATGTAACAAATACTCAATTTGAAAATTGTTTAATTTGAAAATTTGAAAATGAATCAATGTAGCAATTAATCTACTAGCATTTCTTTAAGGACTTCTTTAGTGAATTGAATTTCTGTTTTGTTCAATTTTCCTAAGACTTTTAGTATTCTCTTTTTATCCACGGTTCTAATTTGGTCCAGAGCAATCATTCCTTTTTTACTATTATGATTTACTGCGACTCTGGTTGGGTATTCTTTCAAACTAGAAGTCATTGGTGCAATGATAATGGTATTTAAGTGTTTGTTCATCTCATTAGGTGAAACAACCACACAAGGTCTGGTTTTTTGAATTTCACTGCCCAATGTTGGGTCTAGATTGACTAAAACTATTGCATATTGTACTATTTCCATTCTTCAAAATCTTCGTCCTCAAAAACGTCATTAAATAATAGGGTATCATCTCCTTCTTGGTGCATTTTTTCAAATGAAACGTCCCAGTTTTTTCTTGGAGTTTCAATAGGTTTAAGAATGATTTGCCCCATTTCAAGTATAATTTCTACTTTGTCTTTGATGTTGTATTTTTCCAAAATAGTTTTGCTTAATCGCAACCCTTTGGAGTTACCAATTTTGATTATTGCTGTTTCCATAATTTACTTGCTTAAAAAGTTATTACAAAGTAACTACATTTTAATTGAATTTTGAAGTTCTTTGCAAATTATTTTACTGTAAAAATTAGAAAATTGATTAATTGTTACATTATTTTTTCTTTTCCAAATTACTCGCTACACGATAGCGCAGTATTTTTTGCAATAATTCTTCTGAAAGTGGTTTTTCTGGGGTGAATTGAATGGTTCCTGCTGAGGTTTTGAAACCAGTTAGTTCGTCTTTGAAAACGTCGATGGTTTTCGAATCCCAAGGAAAAAAACTACAATGGTTTTTAAAAGCTGCAAAGCCACCAATCATTCCGTGGAAATGGTAGGCTGGCATTTTATAGCTCAAGTATTCTTGTGCTTCGGGAACGGTGTTTTTTATGATTTGGCGCACACGCTCCAAAGCTATTTGTTGCTCTATAGGTAGATTTGAGATGTATTTGTTAACTCCTTCGGTGTCGTTTTGTTTAGTAGTAGCCATTGTAATCTATTTTATTTCAAAAATAATAAAAGTTTTGAGTGGCACGAAAACAAAGTTTGATTTTC
>CAZOHO010000137.1:0-5137 GCA_964579755.1 uncultured Flavobacterium sp. | reverse complement strand
GCAATCGCTAAAGAAGCATAAATCAACATCCTTCTACGTCCAATTTTATCAGCAATTACTGCAGATATAGGTATAAATGCCGCAAAAAACAATACTGAAAACAATTGAATCAAAAGCGCTTCTTTGTTCGAAAAATGCAATTCTTTCGTATTCCAATTCAACATAAATACGGTCATTAAATAGAAAACCACAAAAGTAGTTACAGCAGCAAAGGTTCCGAACAATAATTCTTTTCGATAGGACTTCAATAAAGTTACAAAAGGCAGTTTCACTTCTTCTTGTTCTTGCTTAGCATTTTCAAATGCAGCGGTTTCTGTTATTTTTAAACGAATATAAAACCCAACCAAAACCAATAAAGAACTAGCTATAAAAGGAATTCTCCATCCATACTCTAAAAAATCTTGAGAACTCATGAAATTTGTCAACAGTAAAAAGGTTCCTCCCGAAAGTACCAAACCAATTGGCGCACCCAATTGCGGAAACATCCCGTACCAAGCACGTTTGTGAGGTGGTGCATTTTCGATTGCTAACAACACTGCTCCTCCCCACTCGCCTCCAAGACCAACACCTTGTCCAAAACGACACAGCATTAATAAGATAGGCGCCGCAATCCCGATACTCGCATAACTGGGTAAAAAACCTATACTCACTGTCGAAATTCCCATCGTCAATAAAGCCACTACTAATGTTGTTTTACGCCCAATTTTATCTCCATAATGTCCAAAAACTGCCGACCCTAGCGGACGTGCAAAAAAAGCAATAGAGAAAGTCGCCAAGGATTGTAAAACTGAAGTGGTACTATCCGTTCCCGGAAAAAACAATTGTGGAAACACTAATACGGCTGCATTAGCATAGATATAAAAATCAAAAAACTCAATTGTAGTTCCAATTAAGCTTCCGAAGAGTACGTGTTGTAAGGAATTCTCAGGTTGAGGTGTTGTGTTCATTTATTTTTGGGTATTAATATATTTTCAAACGAGTATAAAAATGCTACTATTTTTCGAAAGCCGCAACTATTTAGTTCCAATATTTTTTTAGTATTTTTACTCCAAACAAAACCCAACATGCCAACTGACTGTATATCCTATCAAAATTCAGGCTATTTTTCCTCTTTAATCAACGACTATTTAGATCGAAAATCCAGTCTAAATTCTCTATACAATCGGTTTCCAACAATGGAAAACTTCGAAGGGCAAATCGCTGAAAAAGAGGCTAACTACAATCATGACAATCGAAAATTATTGGTTAGTGTTTTACAAAAGCAATATCAAAACATCAAAATTTCTAAGGCTACTCAAAATAACATTTTGGCTTTGGGACAATCCAATACGTTTACTATCACTACGGGGCATCAATTGAATTTGTTTAGTGGCCCCTTGTATTTTTTATACAAAATCATTTCCACTATCAATTTGGCTTCCGAACTAAAAACAAAATATCCCCAGTCGAATTTTGTACCCATCTATTGGATGGCTACCGAAGACCATGATTTTGAAGAAATCAACTATTTCAATTTCAAAGGCAAAAAATTCCACTGGAACAAAGACAGTTCTGGACCTGTTGGCCGATTATCAACTGAAGGATTGGATGCCGTATTTGAAGTTTTCGCACAAGAATTAGGCTCAAGTAGCAATGCACAAAAAATCAAAGAACTCTTTCAAAAATCGTATTTAGAACACTCTAATTTGGCTGAAGCCACTCGATTTCTGGCCAATGAACTTTTTAGCGACTACGGCTTAGTAATTATCGACGCTGATCCTGCCGATTTGAAACGCGTTTTAATTCCTTATATCAAAGACGAACTAGAAAACCAAACGTCATACCAAGAAGTAACTGCAACTATTGAAAAACTAAACGAATATTCCATTCAAGTCAACCCTCGTGAAATCAACTTATTTTACATTGAAAACGACTTGCGGGAGCGAATTATTTTAGAAAATGGCAGTTATAAAGTCAACCATACTAATTTATCTTTTTCCAAAGTAGCGCTATTTCGATTGGTAGAAACCAATCCAGAAAAGTTCAGTCCCAATGTTATTCTACGCCCGTTGTATCAAGAAGTTCTTTTGCCGAATCTATGCTACATTGGCGGCGGTGGCGAGATTGCCTATTGGTTAGAATTACAGTCTTTTTTCAATGCTGTAAAAGTTAGTTTTCCTATGTTGTTGGTTCGTAACTCTGTTGTATTGGCGACTGAAAAGCAAATCAAAAAAGCAGATGCTTTACACCTTTCTTGGGCTGATTTGTTCAGTAAGCAAAATGATTTGGTCAACCAAAAAACAAAAGTACTTTCTGAAATCGGCTTGGATTTATCGAATGTAAAAGAACAGCTAAAAAAACAATTTGAAGCGTTGTATAGCATTGCAAAACAAACTGACGATTCTTTCATTGGAGCACTTAAAGCACAAGAAACCAAACAAATCAAAGGAATTGAACACTTAGAAAAACGATTACTCAAAGCACAAAAAAGAAAATTGTCAGACGTTATTGAGCGAATTACACAATTGCAAAACGAATTATTTCCTAACCAAAGTTTACAAGAGCGGCAGACTAATTTCTCTGAATTCTATTTGGACAATGGAGAGACTTTAATTCCAGCTTTGATAAAGAAACTCAAACCTTTAGAACAACGTTTTGAAGTACTGATTCTATAATTCAAACTATTTATAAAAATTTATTTTTTCGTTAATTTTGTTATATAAATAACAAAAAATCAGTATTTTTGAATTCCAAAATAATATTTTCACAAAAAATGGCAACAAACAGAACTTTCACCATGATTAAACCCGATGCGGTTAAAAATGGACATATTGGAAACATATTAGCAATGATTACCAATGCCGGATTTAAAATTGTTTCTTTAAAGCTAACGCAATTAACTCTAGCTGATGCACAAGCATTTTATGCAGTACATAGCGAACGTCCTTTTTACGGAGAATTGGTAGAGTTCATGTCAAGCGGACCAATTGTTGCTGCCATCTTAGAAAAAGAAAATGCAGTAAGTGATTTCAGAACCTTAATTGGAGCTACTAACCCTGCTGAAGCTGCCGAAGGAACCATTCGTAAATTGTATGCTACTTCTATGGGAGAAAATGCGGTTCACGGTTCAGATAGTGATGAGAATGCGGCTATTGAAGGCGCTTTCCACTTTGCTGGAAGAGAACAATTTTAAATTAGATAATTAGATTTATAGAAAATTAGACTTCTTAGATTTTATAAAAAGAGAAACCCATTTCGATTGAAATGGGTTTTCTTTTATTATCTAATTTTCTACAAAAGTCTAACTATCTAAATAGTCTATCGTAAAACTACATCCTTAATCACCTCTCGTTGCAATTCCTCATTAATCATCGCAATAATTTTAGATTTGCCATGACTTAATTCTTCTCGTAGAACAGAAGAACTTAACTCAACATATAAAGTATTTCCTCGCAAGGCAACATTTTTGGTATAACTATTAACACCATTTCCCATTAGGTTTTGCCACGCCTCTTTGACATCAATCTGATCTATTCCGGGTTGCAATTTATTCACTTGAATAATTTGCTTTAAAACATCACCAACGGTACTTTGATTACTTAATCTTTTTGCCATCACCCAAAATATTTATAGCCGTTGCTTTTTTGTAATGGTATTCTTTTTTTTGCGCATTCAACACCACTAATTCATCCGCTGTCAAAGCAACAATCTCTTCAGTGTATTTCATATAAGGCGTTGCATAATCCAAATAGGCTTTGTCATCTTGAAAACGAACACGCACCTTTTCATACGTATCATCTACTAAAAAAGTACCGTCCAACTGAGGAGCTACTTTTTTTCGGATTCCTTGATTATTTGTATCTATTTGGAAATAATCATAATTTTGATTGGCACCATATTCTTTGTCCTCGCCTTGATCAAAAACTACTTTTTCGATTTCCCAATAGCCGTTAATTTTATGGATATCAGCAGTTTGTATTTGCTGTTTACAGCTTACTAAAAGGAATGAAAACAATATTACTTTAACCAAATTCTTCATACCACTATTTTTTAGTATTGACTCTTTTATACAAACCCAAGAAGAAAAACACCAAGCCTACTACTAGAGATAAATAATAGAGGGGTACACTTTGTTCCCGAATCACATTCGCCAAAACAAAAGAAATCACACTTATAAAATAAAAAGCCATTGGGCTTAATTTTCCAAAAGAACTCATCGTATATTATTTAAAGAAACTATCTACAAACTCGAATTTATTGAACACTTGTAAATCTTCAATTCCTTCTCCTACTCCAATATATTTTACTGGAATTTGAAATTGGTCTGAGATTCCAATAACGACACCACCTTTGGCTGTTCCGTCTAATTTGGTTACTGCTAGCGAAGTCACCTCAGTAGCTGCTGTGAATTGTTTGGCTTGTTCAAAAGCATTCTGTCCTGTTGAACCATCCAAAACTAATAAAACATCGTGTGGAGCATCTCCTACTACTTTTTGCATCACACGTTTTACTTTGGTCAATTCGTTCATCAAATTCACTTTGTTATGCAAACGTCCTGCCGTATCAATAATCACGATATCGGCATCTTGTGCTACGGCTGATTGTAAAGTATCGAAAGCTACCGAAGCAGGATCACTTCCCATATTTTGTCTTACAATGGGCACACCTACACGATCAGCCCAAATTTGTAATTGGTCAATGGCTGCGGCACGAAATGTATCTGCTGCACCTAACACTACCTTATGACCTGCTTTTTTGAATTGGTAAGCTAATTTTCCAATAGTAGTCGTTTTTCCTACTCCATTCACACCCACTACCATTAAAACATACGGTTTAGTCTGTATTGGAGTAACAAATTCTGTAGCCTCACCTGAATTCGTTTCAGAAAGTAAACTTGCTATTTCTTGACGAAGAATTTGATTCAATTCGCCCACGCCTAAATACTTATCGGCAGCTACACGAGCTTCGATACGTTCTATTACTTTTAGCGTTGTATTTACACCCACATCAGAAGAAATAAGAATATCTTCTAAATTATCTAAAACTTCATCATCTACTTTAGATTTACCTGCTACCGCTTTGGATAACTTGGAAAAAAAAGTAGTTTTTGATTTTTCTAGACCTTTGTCTAAGGATTGTTTCTCCTGTTCGTTAAGAC
>CAZOHO010000136.1:1399-5170 GCA_964579755.1 uncultured Flavobacterium sp. | reverse complement strand
CTCAATTTGAAAAAATTAAAAATGGGTTTCAAACAAATTTATGGCGATACCGTTTATGGCTTCCTTTTTGATTACAAAATGGACTATGCGCGTAAATTACTCGATAGTGGCTCGTATAATGTCAACGAAGTAGGATTAAAAATTGGCTACAGTACCGGAAGTCATTTTATTGCGGCTTTCAAGAAAAAATTTGCCACCACACCAAAGAAATATTTAATGTCAATCAACACCAATTTATAAAAAATGAAAGGAGTATTATTAGTCAATTTAGGTTCGCCAGAAAGTCCAACAGCCAAAGATGTAAAACCGTATTTGGATGAGTTTTTAATGGATAAATACGTAATTGACGTTCCGTTTTTATTACGTGCTTTGTTAGTTAGAGGTATTATTTTGCAAACTCGCCCAAAAAAATCAGCTGAAGCCTATGCCAGAATTTGGACCGATGAAGGGTCGCCGTTAATTGTGATTTCTAAAAAAATGCACGAAAAAGTGAAAACTTTGGTAGACATTCCTGTGGCATTATCCATGCGATATGGAACTATGACCATTTTAAAAGGATTGCAAGAATTGCACGACAAAGGCGTGACAGAAGTAATGCTTTTCCCTTTATATCCGCAACATGCTATGGCTTCAACCACAACCATTTTGGTATTAGCAGAAGAATTGCGTCAAAAGCATTTCCCAAACATGAAATTTACAACAGTTCCTGCATTCTATAACAAGCCAGGATATATTGAAGCGCTATCCAATTCGATCAAAAAACATTTAGAAGGTTTTGATTACGATCATTTATTGTTTTCGTACCACGGAATTCCGAAACGTCATATTCGCAAAACGGATATTACCAAATCGCATTGTAAAATTGACGGATCTTGTTGTAATACGCCTTCGCCTGCACACGAATTTTGTTACCGTCACCAATGTTATGAAACTACAAAACAAGTAGTGAAAACATTAGGCATTCCAGAAGGTAAATACAGCCAAACCTTCCAATCCCGTTTAGCGGGTGACAAATGGCTAACTCCTTATACTGATGTTGAAGTAAATAAAATGCCAGAAAAAGGAATTAAGAAATTAGCAGTGGTAACTCCAGCTTTTGTAGCCGATTGTTTGGAAACCTTAGAGGAAATTGCCATGGAAGCTAACGAAGAATTTTTACATCACGGTGGGGAAGAATTTATGGCTATCCCATGTATGAACGACGAAGACGAATGGTGTGGGGTAGTTGCAAAATGGATAGAAGAATTTAAAAACAACTAATAGTTGAGCCCATGTACGAATACCTAAAATCCTTACACTTAATTTTTGTAATCACTTGGTTTGCGGGATTGTTTTATATCGTGCGCCTTTTTGTGTATCAAATTGAAGCTTCGGAAAAACCCTCTCCAGAAAAAGAAATTTTGCAAGAGCAATTCAAGATTATGAGTTACCGCTTGTGGTACATCATCACTTGGCCTTCGGCAATTTTGGCTAGTTTTTTTGCTTTTTGGATGTTGTTTTTTACTGAAATAGGCAATGCTTGGCTACAAATGCCATGGATGCAGGTCAAATTAGGTTTTGTATTTCTGTTGTATTTGTACCATTTGAAATGCCACCAAATTTTCAAACAACTGCAAAATAACGAAGTAAAACACACAGGGAATTTCATGCGAATTTGGAACGAAGGCGCCACTATAATTTTGTTTGCAGTCGTGTTTTTAGTCATTTTAAAAAATGCCGTGAATTGGATTTTTGGGGTTGTGGGCATATTTTTGTTTTCCATTATTATTATGCTTGGATTCAAGTTTTACAAACGCATTAGAGAAAAAAAGTAAAAAGGCAATAGGCAAAAGTTACTATTGCCTATTGCCTATTGCCAAAATATGAATAAAAACTTTAAAATAACAATGCTTTCTCTTCGAACTAGGATTTTCCTATCGATGATTGTATTGATTATTATGGCTTCCATCATTTTAGCTTCTATTTCGATTATTCAGTTTAAAAACGAAGCGAGAGAATACCATCAAGAGCGTTTGGAACGTAAGGAAAACGAAGTCAAAGAACACATCAATTATGTGCTTTCGACAACAACCTACCCGTTGACAACGCGTAATTTGCCTTTGATTTTTAAGGATAAAATTCACGAATTGGCACAAATTCATGCCATCGAAATCAATATTTACAGCTTAGACGGGAAACTATTGAAATCATCCAAAGAGTCTTTTTCAGTAGACAAAGTAGCGCCTCCTATTCCGAAGTACATTTTGAAATTAGTGCGTTCTTCCATCGAAAAACGCTTCGTTGATATCAAAACCATTGACGGTTTAAAAAACCGATCTTCCTATAGCCAAATCAAGGACGACAAATTCAAACCTTTAGGAATATTGCATCTTCCCTATGTAGAAGATGATGGTTTTTATGAAAAGGAGTTGAATAGTTTTTTGATTCGTTTGGCTCAGGTGTATTCGTTCATGTTGATTGTTGCTTTTGGGTTGGCTTATTTTCTTTCGACTTATATCACCAAGTCTTTAAAAACAATTTCTGATAAATTAAGTGAAACCAGTTTAGATCAGAAAAACGAAAAAATTAGAGTTGAAGCCAGCAGTAAAGAAATCAATTTGTTGATTAAATCCTACAATGCGATGGTGGACGAACTGGAAATCAGTGCTGTTAAGTTAGCTCAAAGCGAACGTGAAGAAGCTTGGCGCGAAATGGCAAAACAAGTTGCTCACGAGATTAAAAATCCGCTAACGCCAATGCGTTTAACCGTTCAAAGTTTTCAACGCAAATTTGAACCCAACGATCCCGAAATCAAACAAAAGATGAAGGACTACTCTGAAACTTTAATTCAGCAAATTGACACGATGAGTGCGGTAGCTTCTGCCTTTTCGAACTTTGCTTCGATGCCGGCCCAACAAAACGAAACGCTGAATGTGGTCGAAGTGGTGGAATTGGCTTTGGATATTTTCAACGAAGAGTATTTGGTTTTCGAAAAAGAATCAGAGGAAATTATTGCTAAAATTGACCGCACACAACTGATTCGTATCATTACGAATTTGGTCAAAAATGCCATTCAAGCTATACCTGACCAACAAGAAACGAAATCCATTGTGGTAAGAGTTGAACGAAATCGAAAAAACGTTTTAATCACCGTGAAAGACAACGGAATTGGTATTAAAGAAGAAGATAAAACCCGAATTTTCGAACCCAAATTCACCACCAAAAATAGCGGAATGGGATTGGGTTTAAGTATCATCAAAAATATTATCGAAAATTACAAAGGAAGCATTACATTTGAAACACAATATGGTCAAGGCACCTCTTTTACCGTGAGTTTGCCAATTTTAAATTCTTAAAATATACCCGCATGAACTACGAAAATCTTTTGATTGCTATAGAAAATAAAATAGCGTTGGTTACTTTGAATCGTCCAGCAAAACTAAATGCATTAAACAAAGATACTCTTGCTGAATTGCATACTGCATTTACAGATTTAGAAAACAACGAAGCGGTTCAAGCCATCATCTTGACTGGAAGTGGAGAAAAAGCGTTTGTGGCAGGTGCCGATATTGCTGAATTTGCCAATTTCTCTACTCAAGAAGGAACACAACTCGCTGCCGACGGACATCAAAAGGTATTTGATCACATTGAAAATTTAAAAAAACCAGTCATTGCCGCTATTAACGGATTTGCCTTAGGAGGCGGATTGGAATTAGCAATGGCTTGTCATTTTAGAGTAGCCTCTGATAATGCTAAAATGGGGTTGCCTGAAGTGACTCTGGGATTGATTCC
>CAZOHO010000136.1:0-1299 GCA_964579755.1 uncultured Flavobacterium sp. | reverse complement strand
ACTGCCGATTTCAAAGAAGGGACGACTGCCTTTTTAGAAAAAAGAAAAGCTAATTTTAGCGGAAAATAATTCAAATTTTAAACGAAACAAATGTCTTTTCAAACCGAATTTGCCCATTTTTGGGAGAGTGTAAAAGAAAGTATGGCGAATTATACTTTTGCTAAATTAACCTTGGCAAAAACCATTGGCGATACCGAATTAAAAAACATTTACATGCGTCCCGTTTTGGTGGATGATCAAGTGCGTATTTCTCTTATTGCACGTTACAAAACTGAGGAAGTGGAAAGTTTTCATACCTTAGAAGAAGCCTTCTTTGTACTGTCTTCGTATATGAATAATCCTTTTTTAACGGCATTATTGTTCACCACCGAAAATGACTTGACCTTCAAATTGAACAAAAAAAGAGTAGGCAGTATTGTGGAACAAGCCCCTACTTTTAAAAGTGCTTCGGATGTGGTTTTAGAAATGCAGGAAAAACAACTTTCAGTAGACTAATCTTTATTTTCTCCCCTCCCATTCGGCATAAAACTGTTCCAAAAAATCTTCCATATAACGGTGGCGTTCTTGGGCAATTTGTTTTCCAGTTTCGGTATTCATTTTGTCTTTCAACAACAATAATTTTTCATAAAAATGATTGATGGTAGGCGCCTCATTCTTTTTATATTCTTCTTTCGTCATGGACAAATTGGGAACAATATCAGGATTATAAAGTGCTCTGTTTTTGAAACCTCCATAATTAAACGTTCTGGCAATTCCAATGGCACCAATAGCATCCAAACGATCCGCATCTTGAACGATATCTAACTCAATAGAAGAGAACTTTCTTTCTACTTTGCCGCCTTTGAACGAAATATTTTCAATTATTGCGATTACGTGGTCAATTGTTGTTGCGACAACATTTTCAGACTCTAAAAAAGTTCGTGCTGTCTTAGGGCCAATGGTTTCATCTCCGTCATGAAATTTACTATCTGCAATGTCGTGAAGCAAAGCGCCTAGTTGTACTATTTCCAAATCACAATTTTCAGAAGCGGCAATCAACAACGCATTTTTATACACACGCTCAATATGAAACCAATCGTGACCGCCTTCGGCTTGGGCTAAAGTTTCTTTTACAAACAGTATTGTTTTATCAATCAAATTAGTGGTATTCATTTTAAAAATGGTTTTATAAAAAAAGCTGAATTGCGATAATTCAGCTTTTAAATTTATTTAAAAATACTACAATTTTACAATGTAGCAGGTTCTACCCATTTAAAGATATACGACTCTTGAGGAATCACTATTCTTTCTGAAATTTTA
>CAZOHO010000135.1:0-5195 GCA_964579755.1 uncultured Flavobacterium sp. | reverse complement strand
GCTACTGAAGTGCCGCCAAATTTTAATACTTTCATTGTGTGTGTTTTATTTAAAAATGCAACTATTTTCTATACATCCAAGAACTTTCTCCTTTTATAGGAAAAGTAAAATATAGTAAGATTATATGTAAAATGTATACCCCTAAGGGGTAGTAGTTGTTGTAGCAGTAAATGTAACAGAAAATGCAACTTCAGTTGAAGTTGTTATCGAAGATGAATATGTATTTCTGTTGCTTGTCATTTGATTCCTCAAAAGTACATTTTTTTATAAAAAAGAAAACCTAAAATATGCTTTTTACGAATATTTTAAAAATGAGCGGTTAATTTTATTGATATTAGTCAATTTGTAAAATATAGTTTGTTTTTATTGAGTGGTTTCGTGTTTTTGTATTCTGTTTTTGGTTTTTAGTACGTTATTTTATCTTTCCTTTTTATTTCGTAATGGATAATTTTAGTCCTACTATTCATTTTTAGCGCTTGTTTTGTGTGATTTAGATTGTTTTTTTAATGAATTATTCATTTATTTAGGATAATGATGGAATAAAGATGGTTAAATTAATTTAACTTTATATAAATGTTATTTTAATGTGTAAATTTGGGTTTAAATCCAATTGTTAACAATAGCTTAACATTAACGTAAAATAATCAACTAATTTTGCAGTTCTAAAATCTAAATAAAATGTCATTAAACAGTATTTTTCAATTTCTAGTACCAAAAGACAAAAAGTTTTTCCCACTTTTTGAAGAAGCTTCGTCAAATTTAGTTCAATTAGCATCTCATTTACATGAAGCAGTTAATTTACCATTGAAAGAAAGAGAAGTTCTTTTTCAAAAAATAGATGAGTTGGAACAAAAAGGCGAAGATATCGCACGTCAAACTAATTTAGAATTGAGTAGAAATTTTATTACTCCATTTGATAGAGAAGACATTCACTCACTAATTACTTCTATTGATAATGTAGCTGGTAATCTTCAAGGAGCGGCAAGTAGAATGCGTTTGTATCATGTTGATAAGATTACAAAGTCAATCCGAAAATTAACAGAGATTAATTTAGAAGCTTGTCAGAATATTGAATCGGCAGTGAAAGAATTAAAAGACTTAAAAAAGGTTAAAAATATTGCTACTGCTTGTTCTAAAATTAACAAGTTAGAAAATAAATCAGATAGTGTATATAATAAAGCAGTTTTTGAAATTTTCGAAAACGAGACAGATGCAATTAATGTAATTAAATACAAAGAAGTGTTGTCAGTTTTGGAATCGGCCACTGATAAATGTAAAAGCGTAGCAAGTGTTTTAGAGGCTATAGCAGTGAAACACTCTTAATTAATCAGTTTACTGAACCTGTATTTATGGACTTTACTATACTTTTAATTATCATATTTTTAGCGTTAGTTTTTGATTATATCAACGGCTTTCACGATGCTGCAAATTCTATTGCTACTATTGTAGCTACTAAAGTTTTGACTCCTTTTCAAGCGGTGCTTTGGGCAGCATTTTTCAACTTTTTAGCCTATTGGGTTTTTGGTTTTGGAGTGGCTGATACTGTAGCCAAAACAGCGCATACCAGTAGTATTAACTTAATTGTAATATTATCTGGAGTTATAGCAGCTATTATTTGGAACCTTTTTACTTGGTGGAAAGGAATTCCGTCTTCATCCTCTCATACTTTAATTGGAGGATTTGCAGGGGCTGCAATTGCTCATGGGTTCTCAGGTATTGTTCAAGATCCTGAACATTACGGTTTGAAAATTGTAAGTTGGTTTAAAGCTGCCAAAGAAGGTGAGTTATTACCTTCAGGAGTTTTAATTGTCATTATGTTTATTGTTTTCGCTCCTTTATTGGGGATGATTATTTCGTATTTCATCTCATTGTGGTTAATGTACTCTTCAAAGAAAAATATCTATCCAAAGTTATTTACTATTACATTGATGTTGTTAGTAATTTGGTTTTTGTCCTCGGTATTGATTCCTTTTGATGAAATTAAAAAACCAAGATTTGAAAGCCCTTTTTGGAGTGTGATTACCGAGCCTCATAATATTAAGTGGTTTTTGGTAGGTGTCATTTTCTTTAGTTTGGCCATATTTAATTTATTTTTTAGTTCTTTTTCTACAGCCAAATCGGAGGCGGTACTAAAAAAAATGCAATTATTATCTTCTGCGGCTTTTAGTTTAGGACATGGTGGTAACGATTCGCAAAAAGTTATGGGTATCATTGCTGCGGCAGTAGCTGTGTACGTTCGAATGAATCCACATGTTAATTTGTCTACAGGATGGTTGGATTTAAATGTTGTTTTACCAGATGAAGAAAAAGGAATTTCGTCTCATATGCCAGGTTGGATTCCGTTAACTTGTTACACCGTTATTGCTTTAGGAACTTTAAGTGGAGGATGGAAAATTGTAAAAACAATGGGATCTAAAATCACTAAAGTAAATGCATTTGAAGGAGTAGTGGCTGAATCTGCGGGTGCTATAACTTTATTTTTGACAGAACACTTCAAAATACCGGTATCAACAACGCATACTATTACAGGTTCTATTATCGGAGTAGGAGTAACTAAAAGGGTTTCTGCAGTACGTTGGGGAGTGACAGTGAATTTGTTATGGGCTTGGGTTTTAACTATTCCTGTTTCGGCTCTTCTAGCAGCAATTACTTATTATGTTTTAAATTTATTTTTATAACAGATTATTCTAGATAAAAAAGGCTGACCATTTGGTCAGCCTTTTTTTTATTTAATCGTTTTCTTTGATTTTTTCATTCTTTTGTAATGAGTTTGACGAAGCGTTTCTTTACCTGAAATAGATATAATACTGATGTTACCATCTATTTCAAGCATGGCTAATTTTACATCCTTATAGTATTCCACTCCATGTTCTCTCATCGCTTCTTTTAATTCCTCAGAGGTAATGTTTAATTTACTTAGTTTTTTAAAGTCTAAATTACCATCATGAATTAATATTTGTGGTTTTTCTAACATGAAATCGCTAAAGGGTTTGTAAGTGTATATCAATTTTTTTAAGATGAAATTGAAGGCAAACAGGACTGCAGCGGCAGTGAGACCGCCCCATAAACTGGTATCGTTGCCGACCATTGCGTTTTGAACTGAATTACTTATCAATAATATTAAAATAATATCAGCGGTATTTAACTGAGATAATTCTTTCTTGCCAAAAATTCGCAAAGCAATAATCATGAAAAAATAAACAGAAATGCTTCGTAATACTATATCTAAATAGGGGTTCATACCAAATTGATTTAAAAATGAAAAACAGAATTATTGTCAAATGTAAACAATAAACCCGTTAAGTAAAATACATAACGGGTTATTCAATTTTATATAAAAAACAATTGTTTTATTGATTTGTTGGCTCTCCGGCTTTGTGAACCTGTACAGTCAACTCTTGAGCTCCTTCTTCAATGTCCATGAAAATTTCGTCTCCAGATCCAATTTTAGAAGTGATAATCTCTTCGGCTAATGAATCTTCCACATATTTCTGAATAGCTCTTTTTAAAGGTCTGGCTCCAAATTGTTTGTCAAATCCTTTTTCAGCTATAAAAGCTTTGGCTTTATCTGAAAGACTTAATTTGTAACCTAAGTCAGCGATACGAGCGTATAATTTTTTCAACTCGATTTCGATAATCAAATCAATATCGTGTTTCTCTAAAGCATTGAAAACGATAACATCATCAATACGATTCAAGAATTCAGGAGCGAATGTTTTTTTCAACGCATTTTCGATAATACTTTTTGAATTATCATCTACTTGTGCTGTTCTTGCTGCAGTGCCAAAACCAACGCCTTGTCCGAAATCTTTCAGTTGTCTAGCACCAACATTAGATGTCATAATAATGATGGTGTTTTTGAAGTCAATTTTACGACCTAAACTATCCGTTAAGAATCCGTCATCCAACACTTGAAGTAACATATTGAATACATCAGGGTGTGCTTTTTCGATTTCGTCTAACAGTACAACACAATAGGGTTTTCTACGCACTTTTTCGGTTAATTGTCCGCCTTCTTCGTAGCCTACGTATCCTGGAGGCGCTCCAACTAATCTTGAAATTGCAAATTTTTCCATGTATTCACTCATATCGATACGAACTAAAGCATCTTCTGAATCGAACAATTCTTTTGCAATTACTTTGGCTAATTGGGTTTTACCCACACCTGTTTGTCCCAGGAAAATAAAAGAACCAATAGGTCGGTTAGGGTCTTTTAATCCAGCACGGTTTCTTTGAATAGAACGTGCAATTTTTAGTACGGCTTCTTTTTGCCCAATTACCTTTCCTTCAATAAGTTCAGGTAGTCTGGCTAATTTGTTACTTTCGGTTTGAGCGATTCGATTAACAGGAATTCCTGTCATCATAGAAACCACATCGGCTACATTATCTTCTGTTACTTCAATACGATTGTTTTTAGCCTCTTCTTCCCATTGTTCTTGGGCTATAGCCAAATCTTTTTCGATACGTTTTTCGTCATCACGAAGTTTGGCTGCCTCTTCGTATTTTTGTTTCTTAACGACTTCATTTTTCAAAACGCGAACATCTTCTAACTGACGCTCTAATTCCAAAATTTGTTTTGGTACTTCGATGTTAGTAATGTGAACTCTTGAACCCGCTTCGTCCAAAGCATCAATCGCTTTGTCTGGTAAAAATCGTTCCGACATATAGCGGTCGGTTAATTTTACACAGGCTTCAATTGCTTCAGCAGAGTAAGTTACATTGTGATGATCTTCATATTTGTTTTTGATATTGTTCAAAATGGTAATTGTTTCCGGAACCGAAGTAGGTTCTACAATTATCTTTTGAAAACGTCTTTCTAGCGCCCCGTCTTTTTCAATATATTGTCTGTATTCGTCCAAAGTAGTAGCTCCTATACATTGGATTTCGCCTCGTGCCAAAGCCGGTTTGAACATATTGGAAGCATCCAAAGAACCTGTTGCTCCTCCAGCACCTACAATAGTGTGAATTTCGTCAATAAAAAGAATGATGTCGTCATTTTTTTCTAGTTCATTCATTACCGCTTTCATGCGTTCTTCAAACTGACCTCGGTATTTAGTTCCGGCAACTAAACTAGCTAAATCTAAAGTAACCACACGTTTGTTGAATAAAATACGAGACACCTTTTTTTGGATAATTCGCAAAGCTAAACCTTCGGCAATGGCTGATTTACCCACACCAGGTTCTCCAATCAATAA
>CAZOHO010000134.1:0-5221 GCA_964579755.1 uncultured Flavobacterium sp. | reverse complement strand
TTGGAGTATTCTTTTAAATAAGTTTATTTTTGCAGTATGATTCAATGGATAACCCAACTGTTTGCCTCTAGTAAAATAGAAAGTGATACAGACACTATGAAACCGGAGGTTCACGAACACCAAAAAAACAATATGAAAAGCGTGAGTAATAAATTTTTAATTGTAGGTTTAGGCAATATTGGAGCCGAATATGTCAACACGCGACACAATATTGGATTTAAAGTTTTGGACTTTTTAGCCAAAAAAGAAAGTCTCTCTTTTGAAACTGTAAAATTGGGCGCTCTTGCCGAATACAAATTCAAAGGACGTACTTTTTTGTTGCTAAAACCAAACACCTACATGAATTTAAGCGGAAAAGCTGTGAAATTTTGGATGGACAAAGAAAATATTCCGTTGGAAAATGTATTAGTAATAACAGATGACTTGAATTTGTCTTTTGGCACCATTCGTATCAAACCAAAAGGAAGTGATGGCGGTCATAACGGTCTTAAGAACATCAATTTGATTTTGAACACCCAAAACTATACTCGTTTTCGTTTTGGAATTAGTGACCAATTTAAAAAAGGGCAACAAGTTGATTATGTACTTGGAGACTGGGACGAAGAAGAAAAAACGAAACTTCCGGAACGACTTGAAGTAGCTTCTGAAATTATCAAATCTTTTGGAACAGCGGGATTAGAAAATACCATGAGCGCATTTAACGGCAAGTAAAACGAGGGTAATTAATATATAGCCAGTTTTTTAACTGTGGTATTATAACCGTCAATAATAGTCAAAAGATAAATTCCAGCCTGAATATTGCCTAATTGTACTGTCTCATTAAATAATGTAGCGCTAGGAAAATCTTTTCCATACACTTTTCTACCTAATAAATCGTGAACTAAAATAGTGACTCCTGAATTATATTGGCTTGAGAAAAGTACGCAAAAATCTCCTTTGGTAGGATTGGGATAAACCAAAACGTTACTTAAATCAAGTGTTGTTGCCGCCATTGCCGTATATGCTTTAGTACAAATACTAACCGAAGCTGAATTTAATGTTCCAACATCTCCTACAAATTCATCTCTAATTCGCAAAGTCCATGTTCCCGATGGATTTAGCTCATTAAACAAATATAACGGATCAAAAGGCGCAACGGTTTGTAAGGTTTGTTTCTCGCAGGTAATTGCCCCGCCTAAGTCATCATAATTAAGCACCAAACTACTATTAGTATCTCCACAACCTTTTTCAAACAACTTGACCGTTTTCCCTTGTGGGTTAAGCAATTCTATTTGAACATCTGACATATATTGATGTGTAAAATTCAAAGCGACATTCACATCCGAAACTGTAGCAGTTGTGGCAGGCACCGTAATTGTTCTAGCAGTGTACGATGTCGATTCAGGAATTACAAAAGGTGTTGAAAAATTATACGTAGCACAACTGGATTCTGTAGTGTAACCAATAGCAAAAGGTTCTTTATTTATTGCGTAATAAATATTGGCAGTAGGTTCAATTAAAATTCGGCAATTTTTCCCCTTGATGCCATTAGGGACAATAATAAGTTCTGAACCATCATTCGGAGTATTCGCTTTTAACATCGTTGAAAAAGTCAATCCTCCATCAACAGATAACTTGATATTGATATTTGCGGAACCCGGTAAATTAGACGTGTTATTAACAGCCCAAGTAATGGTTTGAAGACTTAACGGTTTCCATGATACGTTTACTGTATTTTGGGAAGTTACTTCAAAAGGTCCTTTTGTAGCATCTACAGTAACCACCATAGCATCGGTGTTGGTTTGCGCCAAACCATCAGCAGCATTATCGCGTATTGTAAGTGTAAAATGTAAGGTTCGAGCCACATCTGAAACCGATTCCCAAGTAGAACTTAACATATTTGTCAGTACTTTATTCTGCGCAGGCATATACCGAATAGGGGAAATACTTGGACTTAGTGATCTAAAAAGGGGTCCGTCTGTCTTGGTCGAATACGTGATACTATTAGCTCCTGTTGCACTAGTAGCCGAATCATTTTCTTCCCAACAATAGCTCAACACATCTCCATTAGGATCTGAACCCGAGCCTTTCAGCACAAAAGCCGTTCCTTTAGGAATCACAAAATCTGCACCTGCATTCGATGTTGGTGTTTTATTAGACAACACAGTAGTAATTGGACAGGATTTTGTGGCTAAATTATTTTGTATTTGTGCAATACTAACATAAGCAAAATAATCATCCGAATGGCTCTGCACATTGTAATCAGTAACTCCTGCATACGCCATAATAGTCGAACCTCCACCTGGTTCTACATTAACGCCCGTACCTTCAGTTTCATGAGAAAAAGTATGATTTGCTCCTAATTGATGACCCATCTCATGTACTACAAAATCAATGTCAAACGTATCACCTTCAGGTTTTCCGTCAGCGGGAGAAGTATAGCCACTTCCTTTAGCTAAATCAGTTGATGAGATTGGATTTTGACATACGCAACCAATACAACCGGCATTGCCACCCCCACCCGAAGCGCCAAATAAATGTCCAATATCATAATTAGCATTTCCTATTTTGGCTGTTAAATCATTTTGCAATTCCAAGTTCCAAGCACCATTAGCCCCAACAGATGAAGGAGAATAAGGGTCAGTAGCAGCATTCGTATACAGTAAAACTGTATTGTTGGCAATTAAATTTAAATGCAACGCCAAATCTCTATTAAAAATACCATTCACGCGAGTTAAGGTGGCGTTCATCGCGGCTAATGCTTGAGTCACTCCTCCAAAATAAGTAGTATATTCTCCTGTACATGCCAATGCCAATCGTAATGTTTTATAAACCCCATTATTAGCCGTAGTAGCCACTGTTTTAGTAACTAATTGTTTGTTTAAAAGCACGTCAGCTGTTGAGCAACTTAAAGGTAAATCGCCTTTTTTTCTGGTATTGGAATCAAACAATTCATAAATATCCTGACTGTCCGAGAAACGTTCAATAAATTCAGACGTAGTATCTGACCGCAAAACCATCGTTTGAATCCCTTTTGGAGACATGCTGAAATAAACAGATGCATTTTTATCTGTCAATCCTATTCCAGAATACGAACGAATATCTGGAAATTGTGCTTGTAAAGCGGGTTCAAAATTAGAAAATTCATGAATTTTAAATTTTTCTAATTCTCCCCTTTTATTTGGAATTTCGATTTCAATTTCGCTGACAATAGCTGAATTTTGAAGGGGCTGCAAAGATTGTTTTAAAGCTGATATATCTAATTCAAATAACGCTAAATTATCCTGATTTTCTCTTATGTCAACACGTTCTGTTAAGGAAATTTGGGCTCGAGAAATTCTTTTCCATGGAGATACATTTTGGGCTTGTATCAGTGAAAAAGAAAAGATAAGAATTAAAAACAGAAAGTATCTTTTCATAGATTGGGTGTCTTTGGAATTCCAAAATTAGTTTTTTTGATTTAAAATTAAGGTTCAAAATCTTGAATTTTGTTTCAAAAAACAAGATTTGATCTTCTTTTGACTGATAGTTTAAAGTTTAGTTCAAAAGGAATTCATTTTGAAACGAAATTTCGAATAGATTAGTTTAAATTTGCATCCAAAATAAACGGAAACTGACTTGAAAATTTTTCATTCCATAAACGAATTTCATTCTGACAAGAAAACCATTTTAACGCTTGGTACTTTTGATGGGGTGCATATTGGTCACGCGGCAATTCTAAAAAAATTGACCCAAAATACCAATAACGGAGAATTTGAAAGTACCGTACTTACTTTTTTTCCGCACCCAAGAATGGTGTTGCAAGGAAAATCCGATTTGAAATTACTGAACACCATCAATGAAAAAATGGAGTTGTTAGAAACAATTGGAATTGAAAATCTAATTATTCATCCTTTTGACGAAAACTTTGCGCAGTTAAGTGCCGAAGAATTTGTCAAAACCGTTTTAGTAGATCAACTACATGTTCAAAAAATCATCATTGGTTACGACCACCGATTTGGGAAAAACCGAACGGCAAACATTGATGATTTAATCACTTTTGGCACACAATATGGGTTTGAAGTGGAACAAATATCTGCTCAAGAAATCAACGCAATTTCAATCAGCTCCACCAAAATTAGAACCGCTCTTGAAACAGGAGACATCCAGTTAGCTAATGAATATTTAGGCTATGCTTATTTTTTAAGCGGAACCGTTGTAAAAGGGAAACAATTAGGTAGAACTATTGGGTTTCCAACAGCCAACATTGAGTTAGAAGAAGCGTACAAATTAGTTCCAAAAAACGGAGTCTACGTAGTACGTGCGGAAATAGAAGGTAAGCACGTTTTCGGGATGATGAATATTGGATTTAACCCTACTGTACAAGGGAAAAACAGAACAATTGAAGCTCATTTTTTCAATTTTGATGCTGATATTTATAATCGTCACATTAAAGTTTCTATTTTACAACGCATTCGTTCAGAAAAGAAATTTGAGTCAGTAGCATTACTAAAAACGCAACTGGAAAAAGATCAAAAAGAAGCGACAACATTTATTGAACATTTTAAGAAATAAAAATTTTTTGTTAAATTTAAAAAACATCAATATGCTTTTTTGTAAATTTAAAAGATATTCTATTGTGTATCAACAAATTATTGTTTTCATCTTTTAAATTTGATCTTATGAAATTACCAAAAGAACTTCGCAACGGAATCATCATATTTTTAGGAATTGGCCTTTATTTTTTATTGATGATTTTACTAGGATTAGGAGACATCTCAGCCTTACGTTTATTGAACGTGGTTTTCGTTTTTTATGGCGTGAACCGAACCATTAAAATGAACCTCAACGAAGGAAAGAAAAATTTTGTTTCAAATGCTGTTTCAGCACTTATCACTTCTATTATTGGGGTAGTCTTAAGTATTATAGGACTTTTGATTTATAGTTATATTCGAGGAGGAGACGCTTATATCCAATCCTTATCAAAAACATTCCTATTTGGTGGAAATCCTACAATTGTTACCTATTGTATTTCGCTATTGTTTGAAGGTATTGCCTCTTCGATAATTGTAACCCTTCTTGTTATGTTATACACAAACAACAAATATATAACAGATTAAGGATTAGAGCGGTTTAGAATTATTTTCAAAATCCTTTTTAGTAGGCGCTACATTGCTTGTTTGAAACTATTTGATTACTTTTGGGGCAATAAAATCATCTCAATGAGTATCACAAGACATAACTGGACAAAAGAAGAAATTAT
>CAZOHO010000133.1:4151-5307 GCA_964579755.1 uncultured Flavobacterium sp. | reverse complement strand
CTGATTTTTGGGACAGTACCAAAGAAATTATGGCGGCTCAATTCAAACAAGGTAACTTCAAACAAGGATTAATTGACGGAATTGCACAAGCAGGCGAACAATTAAAAAACTATTTCCCTTGGCAAACTGACGACACTAACGAATTATCAAACGAAATCTCAAAAGGATAATGAAAGCACTATTCCACACTCCTACTTTTTTACAAGTATTCGTTTGTTTATTCTTGACGCAAATTGGTTTCGCACAATATTCCATTCCAGAAAAACCTGAATTCCAAACTTCGGTTTACGATTATGCCAAAGTACTTAGCGAAACTGAAAAAGCACAGCTAGAAGAAAAACTAGTGCGCTATTCTGATTCTACCACTACCCAAATTGTAATTATTACCATTGAAAGTCTGAAAGGTGAAGATGTAAGTCAACTGGCGACCAACTGGGCTCAAACTTGGGGAATTGGTCAAGCCAAAGAAGATAATGGCGTGATCATTTTATTAGCAAAAGCCGAAAAGAAAATAGCGATCAATCCAGGTTATGGCTTAGAAGACCGATTAACCGCAGGAACTGGTGGTGAAATCATCCGAAATATTATCATTCCCGAATTCAAAGCGGGAAGTTATTTCAACGGTTTAGATAAAGGTACCGATGCCATTATAGATGTTTTTAAAGGCAAATACAAAGGAAGCCGTAAACAAAATAAAGGCAAAGATTTTCCAATACTTCCATTTATAGTAATCATTGTTATTGTCTTCATTTTATTCTCAAGAAATAAAAAAGGCGGAGGCAATTCAGGCGGTTCAGGTGGATTTGGTGGAGGACCAAGCCTTTTAGATATTCTAGTTCTTAGTAGTTTAGGAAGTGGCAACAGAGGCGGTTTTGGAGGTTCGTCAGGCGGTGGATTTGGCGGAGGAGGCTTCGGAGGAGGTTTTGGCGGAGGAGGATTCTCTGGCGGAGGTTCTAGTGGAAGTTGGTAATTTATTTTGATTTCTAACCAATTGCCAACTATATTTGTATCAATAACTGTAATAAATGCTTTCACACAAAACTAAATACGCACTTAAAGCTTTGCAAATGGCCACGCGCGACCTGCGTGACGCCCTGGACGCCATCCGCACCCAGACGGGCATCTCTGCGGGGCTGTTTCATCGCATCGACGCCGT
>CAZOHO010000133.1:0-4141 GCA_964579755.1 uncultured Flavobacterium sp. | reverse complement strand
GCCTTATTGTTTCTTGCCCAACAAGAACCAGGTTATATCGCGCGTACCATTGAAATTGCAGATACAGCCGCTATCCCTAAAAAGTTTCTAGAGCAAATTTTATTGGATTTAAAACGCGCCCATTTTGTAGGCAGTAAGCAAGGAAAATTTGGTGGGTATTATCTTATAAAGTCTTCCAATGAAATTACTTTAGCCGATATTCATCGATTATTTGACGGCGCCATTGCCTTACTTCCTTGTGCTTCCCTTAATTTTTACGAACCTTGTTCTGACTGTAAAAGTGAGTCAGAATGCGCCTTACGACACGGTTTAATTGCTATTCGCGAAGAAACTTTAAAAGCCATGCAAGGCATTACTATCGCCTCTTTAGTAAAAAAATAAAAAATATTTTTTTAATTCTACTAATTTTATAGAATTAATTATATATTTGCACTCGAAAACATTAAACCATTTATTTATGAAAACGTATCCAATTCATTTTAGTGCGGAAAAAACAGTAACCCAATTTAATCAACTTGAAAATTCCTTTCAATATATGTGCATGTGCTAGTTGTAAAAAAAATAATTTTAAACTCTACTATTTACATATAATTAAAATACAATGAACTCATATACTTTACAAAACACAATTACAAGTCTATTTATACTAATTACCTCAACCCTTTTTGCTCAATCGGATGTAGAAGGAGTTGTTAAAGATAAAAACAACCAGCCTTTAGAATTAGTTAATATTCTTTTAAAAGGAACCAAATATCATACTTTAACGGATGCCAATGGTAAATTTACTATTGACACTAAAGAAAAATTACCATTCACATTAATCGTACAATATGTTGGACACCAAACAGCAGAATTGCGATTTACAACATTGCCTACTAGTCCCATTGAAATCGTTTTAAAAAGCGAAAATCAACTGAATGATGTGGTCATCACCTCCAGACGTAGAATTGAAAAAGCACAAAATGTACCTATTCCGATTTCTGTTGTTGGCGGAAGACAGGCAGAACAAGCGGGTGCTTTTAATGTAAACCGTTTAAAAGAATTAGTACCTTCAGTACAATTGTATTCTTCAAATCCAAGAAATACGACCATCAATATTAGAGGACTTGGTTCTACTTTTGGTTTAACCAATGATGGAATTGATCCTGGTGTAGGATTTTATGTAGACGGGGTGTATTATGCACGTCCTGCAGCAACCACCCTTGATTTTGTAGATGTAGACCAAATAGAAGTTTTACGCGGTCCACAAGGAACACTTTTTGGTAAAAATACTACTGCTGGAGCCTTTAACGTGACGAGTAGAAAAGCGAGTTTTACATCGGGCGCCAACTTTGAATTGAGCTATGGCAATTATGGTTTCATTCAGGCAAAAGCTTCCATTACAGGAGCTCTAAGCAAAAAAATTGCTGCTAGATTGTCTTTCTCAGGAACACAACGTGATGGATTATTGGAAAACGTAGTAACCGGAAAATCGGTTAACGATTTAAACAACCAAGGAGTACGAGGCCAATTGTTGTATACACCAACCGAAAATACAGATATTACTCTAGCCGTTGATTATTCTAAACAAAGACCCGATGGTTATGCTCAAGTAGTAGCTGGTGTAGTTCAAACCAACAGAGCTGCTTACCGCCAATTCAATAACATCATCAGTTCGTTAAGCTATAGTTTACCAAGTACTAATCCGTTTGACAGAAAAATCGATCACGATACACCATGGCGTTCTGGGCAGGATTTAGGTGGTGCTTCATTGAACATTAATAGTAAAATTGGAAATGGAAAATTAACATCCACCTCAGCTTGGCGTTTCTGGAATTGGGATCCATCCAACGATAGAGATTTTACAGGATTGTCTGTTTTACGTTTGTCGCAAGCTACTTCAAAACACCAACAATGGTCCCAAGAGATTCGCTATGCAGGAACATTTTTACCCAAAGTAACAGGAGTTATAGGCGTTTTTGGAATTGGACAAGATTTAAAAACAGATCCGTACCATATCGAAGAATCAGGGGCTGCACAATGGCGTTTCTCACAAGATTCAACAGATCCGCTTTGGCAAACCGCTGGTTTATTTAATGGCTATGGAATCAAAACTAAATCTACTTTAAATACTGTGAGTGGAGCTATATTTGGACAAACCGATTGGGAAATTAGCGATAAGCTGCACTTATTAACTGGTTTACGTTACAACTATGACAAGAAAAAAATTGATTATAGTAGAACTACATATGGCGGACTTCAAACAACAAATGCTGCATTATTAGCCTTAAAGAAAAAAGTATATTCTGATCAAGCCTTTAAAGTGGATGTAGAAGATACTAACTTTTCAGGCAACCTAACTTTAGCGTACAAAGTATCAGAGAAAATCAACACTTTTGCTACTTTTGCCAATAGCTACAAACCAGTAGGAATCAACTTGGGTGGAATTCCATCAGACGCAAACGGTCCAATTATAGCTTTGGCTAAAATAGAACCAGAAAAAGTAAATCACTATGAGATTGGGATTAAATCAACTCCTTTCAATAGTACTACAGTAAACTTAACTGTTTTCAATACGGATATTGACAACTACCAAACCTTAGTACAAAGTGAAGATCCCACCTTAAACCGTGGCTATCTTGCCAATGCTGAAAAAGTAAGAGTGAGAGGATTTGAAGTTGATTCTAGAATCACAGTGAACCAATACCTATCCTTTAACGCTGCATTAACGTATAATGAGGGGAAATACATTAGTTTCAAAAACGCACCCTTGCCTTTAGAAGAGACCGGATTAAAAGTGAATGGGGTTTCTATTTATTCTAAAGACGTTTCTGGAGGTGCTTTACCTGGAATTTCAAAATGGGCGGGGACCTTAGGAGGAGATATATCTAAAGAAGGGCAGTTTTTTGGCAACAAAGGAAGGTTTTTTATTGCTATTGATTCCTATTCTAGATCAAGTTTTTCATCTAGTGCCACTCCGTCAAAATACTTAAACATTCAGGGGTATAGCATTTATAATGGGCGCATCGGATTTAGAGCTTCAGAAGGATTATCTGTTTATATTTGGGGGCGTAACTTATTAGACAAAAACTATTTTGAACAATTATTACCGGCTTCGGGGAATGCAGGTCATTACGCAGGAGTATTAGGAGATCAGAGAACCTACGGAATTACTTTACGATATAATTTATAAAATCTAAATTGTACTAAAAAGAGTTACTCATTGAGTAACTCTTTTTAGTTAAGATATGAAACAAATTAAACTATAGTCCTTTATATTTGCAAAAAATAAAATATGTCTTTTAGAATTTTTGTAATTATAACCTTTGGATTTCATTTTTTGATTGTCAACGCACAAACTGAAAAAAAAATTGACAATCAGACCATACTTTGGTCAAGATATTACAATCAATTAACTTTAAATGATAAATGGTCACTTCATTCTGAATTTGACAATCGATTATTTTTAAATCCTGTGACTGAAAATCTTTTTGTCATTCGTTCCCAAGCTCGTTACAAATTAAATCCTACTGTGGAATTAGGAACTGGATTTGCTTATTTTGCTGTAGCCACACAAGATCCTGAAAATACAAGTAATTTTTTAACTCCAGAATACCGAGGACAGCAAGATATTGTTTGGAAAAACACTATTGGCAAAATCAATTTGAGTCAACGATTCCAAGTTGAAGAACGTTTTATTCGAAATGCATCAAAAACAGAATTGTTAGATGGCAGTACATTTAATTGGCGATTCCGATTTAGAATTCAAGCTGAATATGAAATATGGAAAAAAAATAATCATTTTTTAAAAACGATTGTACACGAAGAAATTTTATTGAATGCTGGAAAATCAATTCTAAAAAACACTTTTGATCAAAATCGAATTTATTTGGCATTTCAATATGGATTAAATCAAAACATTGCGTTAGAATTAGGCTATATGAATAGTTTTCAGCAACGAGCTAGCGGGATTGATTATTTCAATAGAGACATTATCAGGTTCAGTTTCATTCATAAATTGAAATTATAACACAATAAAAAAGTCCCGATTTCTCGGGACTTTTTATCTATTTTTCTCTAATATAAATATCGATTGGCACTCCAGAAAAGTCCCATTTTTCTCTGATTTTGTTTTCCAAATACCTTTTGTACGGTTCTTTTA
>CAZOHO010000132.1:0-5363 GCA_964579755.1 uncultured Flavobacterium sp. | reverse complement strand
TAGGGGTGTGTAATTTTAAAATAAATAATTACCTTTAACATCCCAAATCAAACCCAAATGTCAAAACGAAAAATCATCCCCTACAACCCAAAATTAACCGCATTAGCACGAAAACTCCGTAACGAATCTACCGAAACAGAAATCTTCCTTTGGTTAAAACTAAAAGGAAAACAAATGTACGATTACGATTTCCACAGACAAAAACCAATAGACAATTACATTTTAGATTTTTTCTGTTATGAGCTCTCCCTAGGAATTGAAGTAGATGGTTACTCTCATGAAATTGTAGAGGTGTACAACAAAGACATAATCAAAGAAAAACGAATGAACGAATTAGGAATAACCATTCTCCGTTTCAGTGACTTTGAAGTTTTGAGGGATATGGAAAATGTAATTCGTGCTATTGAATTTTACATTTTAGAATTTGAGAAAAACGATAAAGATGACTAAATGGTGTCGATTTAACACACCCCTAGCCCCTCTCAAGAGGGGAATACAAAGCAGTAAATTAGAGATTGCCTGACTGCACAGGCAGGCTTCTCTGCCTTCCCAATGACCGACAACAAATAATAAAACCTTTGCGACCTAGCGTCTTCGTGGCAGAAAAAAAGTAATTACGTTGACTAAAGTACCACAGTCAACTGACAACTGACAACCGAAAACTGACAACACTTATCTATGCTTCATCTTCAACACACAGCCCATCGATTCCAATACCAAAACATAGTGAGAAGCAGTTACTTCTTGCACTACAGCTTGTTGGTTCACAAAAGGACCAGAATCTACTTGAATGGTATCACCAACTTGATAAGTACTGACTTCAATTTCAGCAATATCAGGCGAACTCAACCATTTTTTAATAATAGCAATTTCCTCATTGCGAACAATAGCGGGTTGTTGCAACCAAAACAAATACCGTACTGCCCCTGGAGATTGAAAAACCAAGGAACGGTCTTTATCTTCCAAACGCACAAAAACATACGAATTAAATAACGGTACTTCTACCTTCTTTTTTCGATCCGACCATTGGCGCTCTTTGGTCACCAAAGGACAATAACAATCAATTCCAATAGCTTGCAATTGCTCGGCAACTTTTTTCTCCCATTTGGGTTTTGTATAGAGCACGTACCAATTCATATTTTTATTATAGTGTATTAAACGTCTCCCGATGCTTCGGGACGAGTAATTTTCTACTAAAGCTTTACTTCGCCAGAAAATAGTATCAAGAACAAGTAAAATTTAGTTTAAAAAATTCCTTTTAAAGCTACAGCCCGTACATCAGTACTGGTCAGTTCGAGTGTTTTTTGAGTAATGAAATGAAGCAAAAAATGTATCGAGAACACCTTTACTAAGCCCCAATACCATGATATACAAAACCAATCGATTCCAATTCAGTACGATTCAATAAATTACGTCCATCAAAAAGGAAGGCTGGTTTTTGCATTCCATCATAAATTTGTTGCCAATCATACGTAGTAAACTCATCCCATTCAGTCAGCACCGCAATAGCATGCGCACCTTGACAAGCCTCATAGGGATTAGAAAAGGAATGCACTTGAGCCACATTAACATCATGCAGACGCGTTGCCAAATAATCCAAATCGGCAAGCACTTTAGCAGAAGAAACCTTAGGATCATAGACCGCAATCTGAGCTTGTTCATTAATCAAATCATCTGCTACATAGATGGCTGCTGATTCGCGAGTATCATTCGTATCTTTCTTAAACGCCCAGCCTAAAAAAGTAATCTTTTTGGCTGCCACAGTATTATATAGTGTTTGAACTATTTTAGCAGAGAAGCGTCTTTTTTGATGATCATTCATAATAATCACCTGTTCCCAATAATCAGCTACTTCATTCAATCCATACGACTTGGCAATATAGACCAAATTCAAAATGTCTTTTTGAAAACAAGAGCCTCCAAAGCCTACAGAAGACTTTAAAAATTTAGAACCAATGCGACTATCCATTCCAATAGCACGAGCTACTTCAGACACATCAGCTCCAGTTTTTTCACACAATTCAGACATCGCATTGATGGAAGAAATTCGTTGTGCTAAAAAAGCATTAGCGGTTAATTTGGATAATTCAGAAGACCAAACATTAGTCGTCAGAATTTTGTCGGTTGGTACCCAATTCGCATACACATCCACCAAGGCCTGAATGGCTTCTTGACCTTCAGGAGTGGTATCACCACCTATTAAAATACGATCTGGCTGCAATAAATCGTTCACTGCCGTGCCTTCCGCTAAAAATTCTGGATTGGACAAAATTTGAAATTGCACTCCATTTCCAGTATGATCTAATATATTTTTGATTGCCTCGGCAGTACGCACAGGCAAAGTAGATTTCTCCACTACAATTTTATTGTCTTTGGCAACTTGAGCAATTTGACGCGCACACAACTCAATGTATTTCAAGTCGGCAGCCATTCCTTTCCCCTTTCCATAGGTCTTGGTAGGCGTATTCACCGAAATAAAAATCAATTGTGCTTCATCAATGGCTTGTTCTACATTCGTAGAAAAAAAGAGATTTCTGCCTCTAGCTTCTGCCACAATAGCGCTTAATCCAGGCTCATAAATAGGAATACGATCTACATTTTCATCATTCCATGCCGAAATACGGTCAGCATTCAAATCTACTACCGTCACCTGAATATGCGGACATTTTTGAGCAATGACCGCCATGGTAGGTCCACCCACATACCCTGCTCCAATGCAACAAATTTTTGTAATCTTCATTGATTCTATAATTAGTCGTTCGACTTTATTTTAATTATTCGTAATGGATTTTTCAAAAGGAACACGTTGCAAAATACTACGACCTAGCGTCACTTCATCTGCATATTCCAGTTCATCTCCCACCGAAATACCTCTGGCTATCGTAGACAATTCCACCGGATAATTCATAATTTGTTTGTAAATATAAAAATTAGTAGTGTCCCCTTCCATAGTGGAACTTAACGCAAAAATGATTTCGCTCACACCACCTTGTTTCACTTTATCAATCAAAGGACTAATATGCAACTGGCTAGGCCCTACACCATCAATGGGAGAAATCTTCCCCCCCAATACATGGTAAATCCCTCTAAATTGCCCTGTATTTTCAATTGCCATGACATCGCGAATATCTTCCACCACACAAATAATTTGATGATTCCGACTCACATTGGCACAAATTTCACACAAAGCGGTATCTGAAATATTATTACAGCTAGTACAATGTTTGATATCTTCGCGCATGGTCGTCAAAGCCTGAGACAAATACTGCGTTTGCTCCTGAGGCTGTTTCAACAAATGCAAAACCAATCGCAAAGCCGTACGCTTACCGATACCAGGCAATTGCGACATTTCATTAACTGCTTTTTCTAATAATTTTGAAGAAAATTCCATGGATACAAAAATAGTGAATTTAAAAAACGACTAGGTTTAATATTGATTAGTTGCCAATAAAACCAAAGTACAAGCTACTTCCACCTGAATATCGTTCAATGCTAACAATTGGTAAAACTCTGGATTTTCAGTTCCCGGATTAAAGATAACACGTTTAGGGTGCGCTTCAATAATATAATTATAATACTCCCTTTGACGAGCTGGATTAAGATACAAGCTGACTGTGTCCACACTTTTAATAGGCAATGCTTTGGTCTGAATTGTAATACCTGCCACTTCTCCTGCATTTTGACCTATCGCCAATACCGAATGGCCTTTGGCAACCAAAGCAGTGACAGCTTTAAAAGCATAACGTTCGGGTTTAGTAGTAGCGCCAAGCACCAAAGTTTTTTTATTTTTCATCGATTTGAATTGTGAAAGGCAAAAGTAATCAAAAAAGAAACGGTTGTATCAAATTATTCGGACTAAACCGTTGTTTTAGGCAAGAAAATTTCAGCCATCATACAACGTGCACTACCCCCTCCACAAGCTTCAATAGTATCTAAACTAGCTTTCAAAATAGTCAAATGTTCCTCCAATTGGGCTATCTGTTTCTTGGTTAAACTTTGGTAAGCCGAAGCACTCATCACTAAATAACGACGCTCATTAGCCCCAATTACTTCTAGCATATTACCCGCAAAATGGTTCAATTGTGCCTCAGTAATCAAAATAATTTCTTTTTCATCACCACGCAAACTATCCAAGACCATTTTACGTTCTTTTTTATCGTCAATACAATCGGCGCAAATTACAGCAAACGTATCCCCAATACACATCATCACATTAGTATGATAAATCAACTTACGTTCATCACCAACAGTCTGAAAGGCTTCAAAAATAACAGGAGTATATTCAAAATCTTCACAAAACTCGATAAACAATTCTTCATCAGCTCTAGGAGACAAAGCACAGTAAGCTTTTCCATTTTCTCGATCCAACACAATACTTCCTGTTCCTTCTAAGAAAAAACCTTCCGTTTCTGCCGAGGTGTAATCCATAATTTCGTTGACCACAAATCCCTCGTCTTCTAGCACATCCAGGATATCTTCTCGGCGTTCCAAACGACGATTTTCAGCAAACATAGGATACAAAACTACATCGCCATTTTCGTGAAACGAAATCCAGTTGTTTGGAAAAATACTATCTGGCGTATCAGTATCAGCAGTATCATCAACTACAATCACTTGTACACCCACAGCACGCAATTGAGCAACAAAAGCATCAAATTCCTGTTGCGCTTTGGCATTTACTGTAGCTGGCAACAATCCGTCCAACACTTTTTGATAGTAATTATTGACAGCAGTTTGTTCGTTCATTCGAAACGCCACAGGGCGAATCATCAAGATAGCATTAGTAGTTTGGTTCATATTTTTATTATTATCGGTTGTCTGTTATTGTCATTGCGAACGCAGTGAAGCAATCTCTAATTTGCCACGAAGTCGCAAAGGCACAAAGTTTTTTATGTATTGTTTCTGTTTTCTATTCTAGATAAGAATCACGTCTTCCAATTAGATTCAACATAGTGTATAAATTTATAGATTTTTGCACCTAAAACATCATAGTCGGTAATAAATCTATCTATATCGGGAACTAAACCAGCGTACAGATGCCTTATTTTGAATAAATGCGCTTTGGTTTCTAAACAACTAGAATGAGAATACACTAAAAATTTGATAAAATCTGCTTTATAGCGCTTTCTGCCATATCCTTCGACAATATTTGAATTCACTGAATCGGCAGATCGTCTTATTTGGCTACCTAATTCATACAATTCATGTTTTGGTAATTGCAATGAAGATTGATGAATTTCGTAAAACAGAGCCAAACTAATTGTATATATATCTAAATCTTCATAACTCTTCATTACAATCATTTTTTTATTAAAACAGACAACCAACAACCGACAACTGATAACTGACAACCGATAACCGAT
>CAZOHO010000131.1:0-5390 GCA_964579755.1 uncultured Flavobacterium sp. | reverse complement strand
AATGAAGCCGAATTTGTAAAACGAGAAACCCAATATTGGTCAAAAATTGCCAAAGCCAACATTAAATCAGGTAAAATGCAAGCGTGGAGTTTGTGGAAAAAAGTAGGGGTTATTGGGGACTCCGAAACTAAACCCAACTATCTGTTTGTCAATGACTTTAAATCGGTAGCCGATTTTGATACAATGGAAAGTGGCTGGGCCGATCCAGAAAAAGTGTTAGCCAATATGAAGTTGTCATCTATGGAAACTAATTCTATTTCAAAAGTCTTGTTTACTTACATAATGAAAACAGAGGCTCAAATTGAAGGAACTCCAAAGTTTGTTGTAATTAATTATACAAAACCAACAGATGTTCAAGCCTTTGTGGAAGAAAACACCAACTTATGGAAACCCTTTTTTGAAAACGAACAAAAAAAGGGTTTCAAATTAAATGGTTGGGGGCTACAAACAGTGGTCTATCCTCAAGGAAGTAACGTAGATTTTTCTGCTTTGACTTGGGATGGATTTACTAAATTATCCGAGGCCTTAGATCATATTCAATATAAACCATTAAGCCAAACTCGTTTTGCTCCAATTGTTAAAGACTCTAAAATGAGTACAATTACCCCTAATGGATTTGAATTATCTCCAATTTACGAACTAGTAATGTATGTAGACGCTACAACTAAATAAACAAAAACAACTATTATGAAAAAAAGAATTGTATTTGCATTAGCTTGTCTAATCACACTTGGATTAAATGCACAGAAAAAAACGAGCGGTACCATATACGGTGAACACCCAGCTATTACAGTGGTGGAATCCTTTAACAAAGCCTTTGTAAATGGAGATGTAGAAAAGGTGGCAACCTATGTCACAGATGATTTTAAATCCTATAATTCTTCATCAAGGAATCGTCTTAACGGGGATAAAGCGACACTATTAAAAGAGGTTGCTTCTTGGAGAGACAATTACGAATATACCAGTTTGACTAGACAAAAAGGATTAACACCAGATGCACTTGAATACAAAGAAGACCTTGCAAAAGGAGAAGTTTGGGTGCAAACTTATGAAATTTTGAAAGGAACTCACAAACAAACAGGAGTTATGGTAGATTTACCTATTCAGCGATCTTATATTGTAACTAAAGATCTTAAAATAAGATTGTTAATTGCCTATATAGATTCGCGTCCATTTGATCAGACGATTTATAATCAATCGGAGCGAAAAAATGGAGAGATATATATTAATCACGAGAATATCAATACCGTACGCAAAGTAATGGCTGCTTTTGAAAACAAAGATTTTGATAAGTACTCGCTTTATTATGATGAAAGTTTAAAAGTATCTGACATCAATAATGAGGATAGTACTAAAACATTGTCATTAAAAGAATTAATTGCTAATGATAAAAACTTTCATAAAAATTTTGAAATCGTACGAATGGTTCAGGTAGGATATCCTGATTATTTACATTATGAGTTGATGGATTCGAGAGCCGTTTTTTCTTGGTGGAATCTTGAATTAATCAGAAAATCAGATCAGAAAAAAATAAACTTGCCTTTAATGGTAAGCGATGATTTTAACAACAAAGGTAAAATAACGGCCGAAGTTTTGTATTACAGTCAAAAAATATTAGAATCTAAATAAAACCAAAAAATTTAAAAAAATATAACTATGAAGAAAGTACTTTTTATTATCGCTATGGCGGTATCAATGACACAAATGAGTGCACAAACAGAAGGCGGAAAATACCTTGATGCTGCATCAAAATTTAATAACAGACCTTTTGTTTTTTCAAATAGAGGAGAAACGGAAGCTGTATTGAAACTAAATGAAGCGTACAATAAAATGGATATTAAAACCTGCGCTGCATTATCTGCAGAAAAAGTAAACCTTACCGATTTTGAAGGAAATAAAATTGTGATGACTCAAAAAGATTGGGAAAATTATTTTGCACAATACAAGTCATTAAATTGGGAGATACATGCTATCGTTCCAATCCGAATTAAAGATACAGATCCTTCTTCGGGAGTTTTTGTTGTAGCAACAGAAACTCGTGTGAGTAAAGATGGAACTGTTTGGAAAAAAGAACTAAACGAATTCTTTATGTTCAATTTGGATATGAAAATTGACGCCATTAGTCAGTATTATCAAGGAGTAAAATAATTAATTCAAATTCAATCAAAATTCAATCAAAATGAAAAAAACAATTGCACTTATTGCCTTAACAGGCTTACTATTGGTTTCTTGTAAAAAAGAAGCAGCTCCAGAAGCAACAACACCTGAAATTCCTAAAACTGCAGATGGATATTCTTTGCCTACTTCAGAAAATATTGATTTGCAAAAAAAATGCAATGCAGCCTGGGAGGCTGGAAACGTAGCCGAATACCAATCGTATTATGCAGCCGATGCCGTTTTTCACGATAATAATAAACAAACAACCCTTGCTGAAAATGTAGCCTTTAATACAGAATTTTTAAAAAGCGGTATCAAACCAACGATTAAATACGATGTAATTTGGGAAGACATTAATTTTAAGGCTAACGAAAAAGGAGTTAAAAACTATGTGTTAGCATACTGTACCAACACTTGGACTAAAGGGGATAAATCGATTCAAGTTGTAACCTTCCAAGTTGATGCTATAAAAGACGGAAAAATTGTCGAAGAATGGAATGTCTATGATTCTGCTGCTTTCGATGTTTTTAAATAATAATTAAATCAAAACTCAAACACTATGAAAAAAACAATTGCACTTATCGCCCTTACAAGTTTATTATTAGTTTCTTGTAAAAAAGAAGTAACTGCTGAGGTTGCCGCTAAAAATCCAAATGAAGGAGGAATTAATCTTTCTAATTCAGAGAACACGGATATGATTAGAAAAATGAATGAGTCTGCCAGTAAATTTGATACGGAAAGTATTAAAAAATTATATGTTCCAAACGCAGTTATTCATGACAATATGAATACAATGACCATTGACCAGAACATGAAAAACTTAGCTTCGCTGCAAGCTCAAGGAGTTACAATTACGTTGCCAAAAGATCCTTTAGTTTGGGAAGTTGTGAATAATAAACCAGATGAAAAGACTGGGATTACTAATTATGTTATCTCTTATTATGAAATTACTTTGGCCAAAGCTGAAAAAAAAGCAACGATTATCTTTAACATGAATTTCGCGATTAAAGATGGAAAAATTCAAGAAGAGTGGGACACCTATGATACAGCACCATTAACCGAACTATTAAAATAAACAATTGAAGATGAAAAAAATAATATTAGTTTTAGCAATAAGTATGTCTTTGTTTGCTTGTGAAAGTGCAGCAGATAAAAGTGAAAAAACAGCCCAATACAACATCAAATTTTATTCAAAAGTTTGGGATGAGGTTATTAATGAAGGGAAAGTTTCGGTTCTAGATACCGCTTATGCGCCAGACGTGGTGTTGCATACTGTTCCCGAAATAAAAGGAGCGGCTAAAGCCAGAGCCTATTATGCTAATTATGTTACTGGATTTTCTAATCGTGAATTCATCGTTAAAGAAACCTTTGCTCAAGGAAATAAATTAACTAAGTATTGGATATTTAAAGGAAAACACACGGGAGATTTTTTTGGTATTCCCGCAACAGGAAAGACCATCAACGTTGAAGGATGCACTATTGCTACTATTGTCAACGGAAAAATTACTGAGGAAAGAGATTTCTTTGATAATTTAGAATTTTTAAGACAACTTGGACTTATGCCAAGATAAACGAATAAGTTACAACAACTTTATTTTGAATTCTTTTTTTGAAAAGCCTGGCAGTAATGTCAGGCTTTTTGTTTTTTTATTAAATAATTTTTTCTCATTGTGTATAATTGACACATTAAATGATATATTTGCATTTATTTTTTAAAAATCAACACCATTAATTCTATGTATAAAGTTTTAATTGCCATCATTACTTTTCTTTTTAGCACATTTGCCCATGCTCAATATGCCAATATCGAAGCTTCTACTGGCGGATTTTCTTTTATTCCTGCCTTTACTTCGGATGATCCTCATTTTGTAATTAACGCAGGAACCAATGAAAACAAAGCGCTGTCTTTCCATTTATTGTCTACCGTTCGAATGAGTAACTATACACCAAGGGGTGTTGTTTTTATCTCCCGATACAAATTGATAGACAAAAAATTCAAAGCCACTGTTGGAATTCATTTGCCAGCCATTCAAATTAGCGATGACTATCATGTGGATACTTTCTTTGCACAAGAATTTATCGCGAGTTATCCAGTATCAAAAACAGTTGCGATAAGTGCTTTGTATTTACATGGCAAAGGAAAAAACAATGACTTTGAGGCTAATTTCTTGTCTTTTAATACCAATATCGTTCAAGGCGATTTTAGTTTCTTGACGCAATTGTACGGATTGGATTTGGATCACACCTATGGTGTTTCTGAAACGATTACATATAAAGTAAACAAGAATATTGATTTTAGAGGGTTTGCTAATAAAACCATTTCTAATGGAAAATTCAACTGGACATTAGGAGCTAGATACAATTTGTAATTATTTAATTTCATTGCGTTTAACCGACGCAATATTTTATATATTTGAAATCCTTTTAGTTATTAAACTACCAAAAAACCACATATAATGAAAAAACAAATCGTATTGCCAGCTTTGTTGCTACTTCTTGGAACACAGATGGAGGCGCAAAAAAAATGGTCTGAAACTCCCAAAGAAAGCTTTAATCTTATTGAAAATAAAGGTGGACAAACTTTAGGCTATTCGCCAAAATCAGGAGTAAAAATCTTGACCGTTGACGGATTAGCCTTCAAAGATTTAAACAAAAATGGTCAATTAGATAAGTACGAAGATTGGAGAAAACCCGTAGCAGAACGCGCTAAAGATTTGGCCAGTAAAATGACTGTAGACCAAATCGCAGGATTGATGTTGTATAGCCGCCATCAATCGGTTCCTGCACAGGCGGGAGGGTATTTTGCAGGTACCTATAATGGAAAACCTTTTCCAGAAAGTGGCGCAAAATCAACCGATTTGTCTGACCAACAAAAAGCCTTTTTAACGACGGATAATTTACGACACGTTTTGATGACTTCGGTAGAAAACCCAACGGTATCGGCGCTTTGGAATAATAACGTACAAGAATTAGTAGAAGGTATTGGAATGGGAATTCCAGCTAATAATAGCTCTGACCCACGACACGGTGCTAATAAAGATTCCGAATACAACGCGGGTTCAGGTGGCGCTATTTCGCAATGGCCAGAAGAATTAGGTCTTGCCGCTACTTTTGATCCAGCTGTTACAGAACAATTTGGAACCATTGCTGCCAAAGAATACCGTGCTTTGGGAATTGCAACAGCACTTTCGCCTCAAATTGATTTGGCTACCGAGCCAAGATGGAACCGTTTT
>CAZOHO010000130.1:0-5398 GCA_964579755.1 uncultured Flavobacterium sp. | reverse complement strand
TCCTTTTTTATTATCTAACTGGAACGGGAAAGATGGGTAAGCTGGCATGTCCCAATTCATCTACTGCTTGTATTGCAAAGAAATAATTGTCTTTTGAATACGGAATAGTAACAGCACTATCTTTTACAAATATTGTTTTCTCCCATTGAGAAGCTGAAGTTTCTCGAATTAGAATGTTATACCCGTATACTGGTTTGCCTTCAGGAGCGGTCCAAACTAAATCAGAAAAGTTAGTCAACTCATTTATTTTTATACCAACGCTTTTTGGTGATTTTGGAGACCAACCTAAGTTACTCAAAGTGGCTAAGTTGGCACAAGTTACTTTTCGCATGTATTCAAAATCCATAAATTCAGGTAAATCACCGTATTGTGTTCCTTTTTCAAGGCGCACGTCTTGATGTTGATGATCGTAATTTTCATTCATTTCGCAAAAGCGAATGGCTGTAAATCCGTTTTGACAAAAAGGAGTGTGGTCTCCTCCTCGAAGAAAACGGTCGTTTCGGTACACTAAATTGATATTCAATTGGTCAACATATTGACTTGTCGTTGTTTTAATATAGCGAGCCAATTGACGTGACGGACTATCATTTTCACGATTGGTTGCTTTGCGAATTTTAGCTTCTGCTTCGGTTTCTAAATACGGAATGGTTTCGCTAAAAACACGCACGTTTAAATTGTCTCGTAAGCCTGTTCCGTTAGATAAACTGTTGCCGATCATATCGTTGTTCAGCATGGCTACTACATTCCAGTTTTCTTCTTTGGCTTTATCGGCTAAATGTTTAGCGCCATATAATCCTTGTTCTTCTCCAACAACGGCCACAAAAATAATCGTAAAAGGGTATTCTCTCTTACACATAATTCGGCTAATTTCCATTAGGGCAGCTACACCAGAACCATCGTCATTAGCACCAGGAGCATCAATTGTAGTATTCATTACATCTGTTGCTCGTGAATCCAAATGGCCACTAATTATCAAAACCCGATCGTCTGTTGGGTCGGTACCTTTTAAAGTTGCCATGACATTGCCTAATTGACTGTCGGTTGCGATTCTTTTTCCGTCAGCTTTAACGGTAAAATAATCGATTTTAGCTGTTAATCTTCCGTTTGACGCTAAAGCATACTTATCAAATTCGGCTTTTACCCAACGCTGTGCCGCACCAATTCCTCGAGTGTTACTTTTGGTATCACTCAGGGTATGGCGTGTGCCAAAAGACACTAATTTACGAATAGTAGTTTCCATATTGGAAGCACTAACTTCCGAAACCATTTTTTTAATTTCCGGATCACTTATAGTAGTTTGTGCATTGTTGTTTTGGAAAATGAACAAGAATAGTATTGCATACAAAAATGAAGTAGTTTTCATAAATTCAGTTATTTAGATAGACCAAAGTTAACGAAACTGTTTTAGTTATTCGTCTTAATAAATTCAATTACTTTTTGAATGACACGAGCATCGCCTAGTATTTTTCGATGCCCTAATCCTTCTGTCAACATCAAGTCTCCATTTTTGACATGTTGGTAAATATGCATTCCTGCTTCAACAGGAACTTCAAGGTCATTCTTGTCGTGGATGACCAAAATAGGAATTTCGAGAGTTGAGGCTGCTTTATAAGCAGAATAATTGTCCATAGCCTCTCCATATTTTGTTTCAAAATAGTTGCGCAACTTCTGACTAATAATTGGCTTTAATTGTAGACGTGAAATAAAGTTATCCAAAATATCTTGAACGATATCTCCGCTGCCAATGACTGCTATTTTTTGAACTTCTAATCCTGATTTTGCTGCATTCAATACTGCCATTCCGCCTAATGAATGTCCGATAGCAATTTCAAAAGGCCCGAATTGTCTTTCCAATTCAAAAATGGAAGCAATAAATTCAATCATAATAGTTGAATTTCCTGGTGATTTTCCGTGAGCAGGTGCATCAAAACTGATAGTTGCATAACCTTCTTTCAATAAAGCATCAGCGATTTTAAAAAGCTGTGTTCCTCGACCTGACCAACCGTGAACTAAAAGCACTTTTTTTGTACTATTTCCATATTCATACACTATAATCGATTTATTGATGGCAGGAATAGGAATTAATTGTTGTTTACTAGTACTATCCATAGCTAATTCTCGCTTAGGAACTTTATGTTTGATGGGAGTAGTAAATAATTTAGCAGCAAATAAAGTAACAGCCCGTGTAGAAATACTACTTAAAAATGTACTAATCAATAGTATAATTTTAGGAATCGCTAATGGTTTAGGTGAATTTATTGTCTTTTTTGACATTGTCGTAATTTTTTAAGAAAGTTCTAAAGTAATCGTTTTTTTACTAAATTTAGAAAAACATAAAAGTACTTTAATTAACAATGTAGTATCCCAATATTTTGAAGAATCCATAACACTTTTACTAACATTAAATATTCATTCGGAAATGAAGGCAAAAAAGAAAAATGTAATTGCGATTATTTTAGGAGGAGGACAAGGTTCTCGCTTGTATCCATTAACAGAAACCCGCTCAAAACCTGCAGTTCCAATAGGTGGAAAATACCGTTTAGTCGATATTCCTATTTCCAATTGTCTAAATTCCGATATTTATAGGATGTTTGTTTTAACGCAGTTCAATTCGGCGTCTTTAAATGCACACATCAAAAACACCTACAATTTTAGTGTATTTAGCCACTCATTTGTTGATATTTTAGCTGCTGAGCAAACGCCTGACAATCCTACTTGGTTTCAAGGTACTTCGGATGCGGTGCGCCAATGTATGCCCCATTTCCTCAATCATGATTTTGATTATGCTTTGATTCTTTCTGGTGACCAATTGTACCAAATGGATTTTAATGAAATGATTGAAGCGCATATTGCTGCGCAGGCTGATATTTCTATTGCTACATTGCCTGTTAATGCCAAAGACGCACCCGAATTCGGGATTTTAAAAACCAACTCCGAAAGCTGTATTGAGGCTTTTATAGAAAAACCAGCCGCAGAGTTATTGCCACAGTGGGAATCCGATGTGAGCGACGAAATGAAAGCACAAGGCAAACATTATTTGGCTTCCATGGGGATTTATATTTTCAATAGAAAACTATTGGTAGAGTTGATGAAAAATCCGGATACCAAAGATTTTGGAAAAGAAATTATTCCTCAAGCCGTTGGTCATCAAAAAATATTGAGTTACCAATATGAAGGTTATTGGACGGATATTGGAAATATAGATTCATTTTTCGAAGCCAATATTGGATTGACAGACGATATTCCGCAATTCAATTTGTTTGATAATGAAAATAAAATCTATACGCGCCCACGATTGTTACCACCGTCTAAGTTCCAGAAAACGCTAATTGAAAAGTCTTTAATTTCAGAAGGATGTATTTTAAATGCTAAAGAAATTAAAAAATCAGTTATTGGAATTCGTTCTCGAATAGGGGTAGATACTGTTATTCAGAATAGCTATGTAATGGGAAATGACTATTATCAAAGTTTAGAGGATATGAACGAGGATATTTATAATGACAAACTATTAGTAGGTATTGGAGAGCGATGCTTTATTAATAACGCACTTGTCGATAAGAATGTCCGAATTGGTAACGATGTATATATTAATGGAGGTAAACATTTAGAAAATTGTTCCAATGAATTGTATGCTGTCAAAGATGGAATTGTTGTGATTAAAAAAGGAGCTATCATTCCTAATAATTTTGTTGTGAAGTAATTTGGTTGAATAACTTCACTCTAAAAAACGCAATTGGTAAAATATAATGGAGTAATTACTGATAATTTTAAATTTATTTACAATTATTAGCATTCAAAACCTATTTTTTTTAGAATACCCGTAATTTTTATTCTAAAGTTTTGCACATCTGTTTTTTTTACTAAATTTCGAATTCATTATAATTTCATACAATGCAGAATCAAACCCGTATTATAATAGAAAATGTTTTGCCTCAATTAGATGGAGGTATCTTTGCAATAAAACGAATTGTTGGTCAAAAAGTTAGAGTAACCGCTTCTGTTTTTTCAGATGGGCATGATGTTATTCAATGTGCCGTAAAATTCAAACATCAATCAGATAAAAAATGGCAAGAATTCCGAATGATTCCTGCTGATAACGACGAATGGTATTGTGAATTTAAAGTCGAAAAACAAGGAACTTATACTTATTTTGTTGAAGGTTGGGTAGATTATGCGCTGAATTGGCAACACGGTACCGAACGTAAAATTTTTGATAGCCAACAGGTTAAGTCGGAATTGTTAGAAGGTGCGGAATATGTGAAAGAAATTCTTAAACTAGCTTCTAAAGAAGAAAAAAAATACTTGGACACTGTAGTCAAATTGTTCATGACAGAATCCGAATACGATAATGGAGTTAGAGAAGCAATTTCGCACGAGTTAACACAAATTTTTAAGAAGTACCCAACGCGTTTTCTTGCCAATCAATCGCAAGAATTACAAGTATATGTAGATAGAGAAAAAGCATTATTTAGTACTTGGTACGAGTTTTTTCCACGTTCAGCTTCGCAAGTAGAAGGCAAACACGGAACATTCAAAGACTGTGAAACGCTTTTGCCAAGAGTGGCAGCAATGGGATTTGATACCTTGTATTTTCCGCCCATTCATCCTATTGGAGAAGTAAATAGAAAAGGAAAAAATAACGCTACCAATGCCGAACCTGGAGATGTAGGCTCTCCTTGGGGAATTGGTTCCCAATTTGGTGGACATAAATCAACGCATCCTGAATTAGGAACAATTGAAGATTTCAAATCTTTAGTAAAAACGGCTAAGGATTTAGAAATTGAAGTTGCTATGGATTATGCGCTACAAGCGGCTCCAGATCATCCTTATGTAAAAGAATTTCCTCAATGGTTCAAATGGCGTCCTGATGGCACGGTACAATATGCTGAAAATCCGCCTAAAAAATACCAAGATATTTTGCCTATTTATTTTGAAAGTAGCGACTGGAAAAACCTTTGGAAAGAATTGCTTGATGTGGCGCTGTTTTGGGTAGAAGAATGCGGAATTCGTGTTTTTAGGGTCGATAATCCACATACCAAACCTTTTTACTTTTGGGGTTGGCTCATTGCTGAAATTAAGAAAAAACACCCAGATGTACTGTTTTTAGCGGAAGCTTTTACACGTCCAAAAATTATGAACGAATTGGCTAAACAAGGTTTCAGTCAATCATATACGTATTTCACTTGGAGAAATACAAAAAGTGAATTGACAGAGTATGTAACCGAATTAACGCAATCGGAACAAAAAGAATTTTACCGACCTAATTTTTGGCCGAATACTCCTGATATCAATCCATTTGCATTACAAAGTGGTAACGAATCCGTGCATTTGCAAAAGTATTTCTTAGCAGCTACTTTGAGTTCTAGTTGTGCATCAAGTGCTCAGAGGAGCATCGTAT
>CAZOHO010000129.1:0-5413 GCA_964579755.1 uncultured Flavobacterium sp. | reverse complement strand
ACTTGTGGTCGTAAATCGGTATTCACTTGTGAACTACATAATGTAGTTGCAAATAGGAAATTTAAAAATATAAGTAGGTTACATTGCTTTTTCATATACACTTAATCTTTTCTCGTTTTTTTAATCACTTTAATTCCCTCACTTTTCACATTGGTCTTAATATTGACTATATAAATACCTTCGGGATACATACTCATATCAATTGGAACAGTACGACTACTAATAGTAAATTGCTGTAATATCCTTCCTGCTAAATCCACCACAGTAGCAGTACCCATTTCATACTCGTACCCTATAATGATATTGGTAAACGTACTTACAGGATTAGGTATCGCCTCAATTGAAGACTGAACTTCCAATGGCACCAATTGGTCTTTGAGCTTCACTACCCAAAAATCATTACTCCCTAAAGTGGTACTCTTATCGCCTGACGAACTCGCATTAGAGGTTCCTGCTAACAAATAACCACCATCTCGGGTACTAATTAGCTTACGCAAAATATCCTCGCCTCCACTACCTACTATTTTCTCCCATACTGCTTCTCCTTTCTCATTTACTTTCAAAGCGATATAATCATTAATACCAGTAGCTCCCTTTTGTATCAAACCTTTAGCCATAGTAGCACGCTCACTTTGGGCATAACCGCCCACTAAAAAACTATGATCCGAATTCTCCACCAACGAAGTCAATATGTCGCTTTTACCGTAATTATACGTTTCACTCCAAACCACCTCACCTTTAGAATCCAATCGCAACAACCAAAAATCAGAACCCGATTGAACACTGCCTCCTTTAGCTGTTAACGTACCTGGACTATTAGTATTTCCTCCTACTATGAAACCCTCATCTGCTGTTTGATGAACCACATACAATTGATTGTCTCCTGTTCCTCCATAGGTATTTTGCCATTCAATAGCACCCAATTCGTCTGTTTTAATGACCCAATAGTCCCCTATTCCTATAGAAGCAGCTGTCTTGTCTCCTGATTTAGGGGAGTTAGAATAACCACCCAATATAAAGCCGCCGTCCTTGGTTTGTTCCAAACTACGCAAAAGGTCACTATAGCGTCCCCCATAGGTTTTTTGCCACATTACATTTCCCTTGGAATCCAGTTTAACAATCCAGTAATCCATGCTCCCTCGGGTACTTTCGGTCTTTAAAGTCAAATCTTCTTTGGCAGTACTTTGTGTTTTCAATGTAGTTGTCGCACTAATAACTGTCTTAGCCGAACTCGATGAACCACCCAACAAATAGCCGCCATCTCTAGTGGGAATCACAGTCAATAAATCCTCTTGACCGCTCCCTCCTATCGTTTGTTGCCATTGTTCCTGTCCTTTAGCATCCAATTTCACTACCCAAAAATCCGACAAACCCTTACTGTCTAATTGCTTATCCATCCCTTGATTAGAACTTGAAGTTCCTGCTAAAATGAAACCGCCATCCTGAGTACCTTTAATACTTTGCAACAAATCAAAGCCACTGCCTCCAAGACTCTTTTGCCAATCTAATTTTCCGTTATCATCCATTTTCCAAACCCAATAATCCAAGTCACCATTATTACTAGCGGTTTTAGTGCCTGTCTTTCCAGAAAGCGAACTCCCGGCCAAAATAAATCCATTATCGGCTGTGGGTTGGGCATCAAATAAATAATCGGCATTTTTTCCTCCATAGGACTTTTCCCAAAGAATGTCTTGAGAATGAATAAAAAGAGGTGCAAAAAGCAACAAATAGAAATATTGGTTTTTCATACGTAATACGAATTATGATTATTTTATTTATTTAAGAAAGGAGACCATACTTGCCAAGAACAAATTCAAGACGATTAAATTCTGGGTTAGAATTCAAACCAAATACTTCTCGATAAGAACAAGCCCTTATCGAAGAATAAATTAAGTAGGGCAATTTTGAAAATATTTTTGAATGAGATTTACGGTTTTTTAAGCTATTTATTACGGTTTTTTGATGTTAAATCAAATACAAAAACCCCGATAAACTACCGAGGTTTCAATTTGGAGAGAATTCACAATGTATTTAAATGATACCTTCTGAGGGTTTAACAATGCGCATTAAAAAATGTAGTGTATTCAATTTCTAAAACCGCTACACTATATAGTAAACTGCTTTTGGCAAACAATACAAGTACAACCTTTTTGGCAAAATGCTCACAGTTTTTACAAGGCTTATAACTAGACTAACTAGTGCATTTCCCTTTAAGTGATACGTAGAAAACTCCTAGCTAGAGACCGTAATAAAATGTTAGAAAAACCGTAAAATCATTCCAGACAAACGACCTAATTTTCATGTCTAAAAACAAAATAACACTTTGGTTATTATTCTATTGTGCTATTCTTTAATAGCGCTTTGGGATGAGTAGCGAGGAAAAACTATAAGAAAATTTAATGGATAAGAAAAAAATCAAACAATTATAACTAATCATGAAGTGACAAAAAAGATAGATGTTTCAATAAAAAATAACCCAAGTACCACATAAACCTCAAAAAGAAGAAAATAAAATAGTAAAACTAGAAATATAACACAATCTATGGCTAAAAAAAATACTGAACATTTAAACGCTTTAGTATTCATTGATACTAATATTTTACTTGACTTTTATAGAATTAGAAAGTCAAATATCTCTATGAAATATTTGGAGGAAATTGAAAAACATAAAGAACTTATAATTATGACTAGCCAGGTAGAAATGGAATTTAAAAAGAATAGACAAAGTGCTATTCTAGAGTCAATTGGTGAAGTCAAAAAATTCAATATTCAAGGTTTAAGTGTACCAACAATTTTATCTGACACTAAAGTTGTTGAACAATTTAATAATTCTAGGAAAGACATTATAGCTCAACAAAAAAAACTTAAAGAAAAAATTGAGAAAATATTAAAAAATCCACTTCAAGACCCCGTTTATAAATGTTTAGATAAAGTTTTCAAACATAAATCTAAAATTAATCTTGATCGGGATAGTCAAATAAGATATACTATAAGAAATTTAGCTAAAAAAAGATTTGTTTTAGGATATCCACCAAGAAAGAGAGATGATAATTCAATTGGAGATGCAATAAACTGGGAGTGGATTATTAAATGTGCTCAAATGACTGGAAAAAACATAATACTTGTAACAAGAGATACAGATTTTGGTGCAATTGATGAAACAGATTCATATTTAAATGATTGGCTTAGACAAGAATTCAAACAAAGAGTTGGTACAAGAAGAAAATTCGTTTTAACAGATAAATTGAGTAAAGCATTTCAACTATTACAAATCCCCGTGTCGAAAGAGATGATAGAAGAAGAACAAAAAGTTAGCAATTATGTAAATAAAGGAAATGCGCTAAATTTTGTAGAGTATCAAGATATTATGTCTAAAATTAAAAAAATGTTTGAAGTTGAAAATAATTTCTCAAACTTTCAAAAAATAAAATTATATAATCAAGACGACAATCACAGAGATAAAGAATAATCTCGCACTCCAGAGTCTTTTGACTTTGAAGCTAATTCATTACTAATTTTAAATAACTAAATTACAATTATCATGAAAAACTATTATGTAAACAAAATGAAACAATCAAATGGAGATCACGAAGTTCACGAATCCAGTTGTGTTTTTTTACCAAGTATTGAAAACAAAGAATATTTAGGTTTATTCAACGATTGCAAAGAAGCTGTAAAAAAAGCAAAAGAAAAATATCCAAAATCCAATGGATGCTATTTTTGTTCTGATTCATGTCATACATCATGATTTTTTTGCACCACTACCGCGCGATTTCAATCGCGTGACATCCAAACAAATAAAAATAATTAAATAAAAACCTATGACCATCCAAGCAATTAAACCTGGGCCAAAAAAGACATCAACGTCAACAGGAAAACCTGGCAATACACCATCGTTAAAACCATCGAAATCAACATCAAAAAAATAGAATAAATTGACCTCAAAAATTAAATCTCATTCATAATATAAACAAGTTAGGAACAATATAAAAACATTAACATTATGAACATTATTCAAAAAGCTAAACAATTCATCGAGGTTCTTAAAATTCATTTACAGAATGAGCATTTAACAGACGACTTAAGCTACTACGCATTCTTACTAAGTCTTTTACCCATTCCTGGGGTTCAACAAGTCGGGCAGACTGTGGAGAGGATTTTTACAAATAAATCATTAAAAAATCGGCTTGATAGTATATGGTATGAAATAAACTCATCAAATGATAGAATTTCTTCTATTGAAGACGAATTTCTAAAGCTTCAAGAAATTGCAGAAACAATTAAAAATAATAAAAATTTATACACCAAACTAAATGAAGTTACACAGACAATTGTTTCTGAATTTCAAGAACAAACAGAATGGGTTGTTGAAACTGAAAATTGGAGTTATCAATCAATTCTAAATTCGATTGTGGAGGCCGACTTTGCCCAAATCATTGCAAGAAATAATAGCGTAAACACAATTGAAAATTCCGAAATAAAAGCAAAGAAAACCCATCTTCACTCATCAAACAACAGTCAAAACTTTGTTGACAAAACTAAATTTATTAGTAATGAAGGTAGCATAGAAATGAATGGGATTTCCACACAAGGAAATATTTTTGTTAAGGGTAGTGTTATTGAATTTGGAAAAGAAAGTGCTTTAATATTTGGAGAAAACACTAATTGATTAAGTGGTAATTGCCTTTTTTGTCAAACAATATTGCAATTTGACAAAAGGAAATTAAGCAGTTACAGTCAAGTACAATGTCATAATTGTAATCATACAATGCCATTTACTATAAACTAAAAAAACTATTCCTAACAGGTATTTGCTATGCAGAAGCTCACTTCTATTTTATCATAAAACAGCTTGTAAATGGCTGCTTTTTAAGGTAAATAATAAAAAATATTCTTTATATTTTTTTTATTATTTAGAATAAAATTTATCTAAGGCAAAAAACACACAAAGGCAATTCTAAAGGGTAAAAAAATGTTTAACTACTACTTGAACACGATTTTTTGAATAGGAAAACCCAAAAAGCTATAAAGAAACAAATAGTCAAAAATCGTTGAAAAACACTTTTATTCCTTTAGTTACAATAGAGTGTATCTAATGATTTTTTTTTAGCTCGTTTACTAGTACAATTATTAGAATTTACTAATGATTTCTTTTACATTTTCTTTACTGATTTCTTTGCTCTTCATAATAAAATTAACTGACTTGTTTTTTTAGAAATAAAACCTAAACAAAAATAAACTAATACCATTAGTTCTTTCTAATGAGTTTTCATCATTTTAACTAATTGAAATAGTTTATTGTTTCAATTATATTTCAGTTGTTTTTTGTTTGGTGTTTTCTTTAGTTCTTCTTTTCGATTTATATATAAATCGCAATTGTTAATTGAGTTCAAATAAAGCAATTACAAACAAA
>CAZOHO010000128.1:0-5428 GCA_964579755.1 uncultured Flavobacterium sp. | reverse complement strand
ATCCAATTTATGTTGGTATTTACCATTTTTATCGCTTTAAATTGTATTTAGTGTTGGTATTTACAAACAAATATATTGAAAAATTATAGTTAAAACATAATTGTAATAAATATTTTTTGTTGGCAAATACCATCGTGAGTGTAGTAATTTGTATTTAGCGTTGGTTTTTACCGTCATTAAAGACTTATTTCAGCCGTTATAAAACTATTAAATCTAAATCTTCGTTTTTATTATTATTATCATCTGGAATTTTAACAAGTGTAAATCGTCAGTAACAAGTGTACTAATTTAGATTCAAAATTTCTGGCAAAAATGCTCGAGTAACTCTATGTAGACATTATATTAATTGTTTTTTGAAGATTTGTAGTGGGTTAATCATCCTTTTATAAGTAGATTTTATATGTAAAAGCATATAAAATACTGTAAATGATATATTTTATATGCAAATACATATAAAATTTATAAAATGATTATAATTTATCAATCCATTTTTCGATTACTGAGAGGAGGTCATTAAAATCAGGCTGACCATTGTAATATAATTTAGCGGTTTTTTATAGTGTTAAGTAAATCGCTCTATTAGTTGAGTGTTTTTTAGTAAAAATACCTTGTTTTTGGCGATTAGAATTTCATAATCTTTTGAAGGAAAACGAATTGCTTTATGTTGTTGATATAACAGGTTCTAATATTTTTTTTGCTTTGATACTTCCATACTCTAAAAGTGATTTTTTTAGTTTTTTTGTATCCATTGTTTTTGCCTTAAAATGAACTTTTGACACTAATTCATTGGAATCTTCTGCTAGCTGTTCTAGGTTGTTTATTAAATCAACCAATAGAAATTCAGGTGTCACTTTGCTTGGGAAATGAGGCTTTACTCTAAATGAAAACTTCATTCCTCCAAGTTCAAAATCTCCATGTCGTTTGTGATTATAAACTGTCTTGCCGTTATATAGTTGTGTAGTTCCAACTCCCAATGTGTTATATTCATTTAAAGAAGTTACTAGAAAACGCTTGTCTTTGAGAAAAGAACGTACCAATTCTTCTTCTTTTGGAGGGGTTTCTCCAAAGACTGTTACTTCGGGGTAGTAATATAAACCCTGAGATAACTTTTTGAGGGTGCCATATTTTACTAACTCCTCTAAGTGTCGGTCAACTGATTTTGACCATTTGGATAAATCAGCCCTACGATATACTTTTCCTCGTTTTAAATGCTTTTTTAGTTCTTGTAACTTATTCATAGGTACAAAGTTAGTAATTAAAAATTAAATGCATTATTTTTTATTTAAAATTCATGCAAATTATTTTAAAAATTATTTTATAATTTTCTATTTATTAGATAATTAACAACAAAAATATCTTAATTAAAAAAATAGCAATAATATTTTTTTTTTTTTCAATTATTGATGTAATGCGGTTCAATATTAACTTACAATAAAAAGTGCAATATGTAGCATGATTGCACTTTTTTGAATGTTATAACTGATATTTAAATGATAAACTAATATAAAAATGCCATATATAGCACTTTTTTACGAAATTATAATCAATAGTTGTATATTTGCAAAAAAAAAGGCGGTATAATGCATTTTAAAGAGTTAATACAGGTAATTAAAGAACGTAGGGAAATGCTACAGGTGACTCAAGAAACCTTAGCGACACTTTCTGGAGTTGGACTAAGAACGCTAAGACAATTTGAGAGTGGAAAAGGAAATCCCACTTTGTCTACTTTACAAAAGCTTACTAATGCTTTAGGATTAGATTTAGTTTTAGTCGTTAAAAATAAAAATGAATAATAATGAGAGAGGCTGTTGTTCTATTTAAAGGTGAAAAAGCAGGAATATTGACTCAATATGATGATGCTAGTTTTACCTTTGCCTATACGGATGATTGGATGTTTAATAATGACAAGCCAAGTATTGGTTTGAATTTACCTAAAAAAAATAAAGTTTACCATTCTCCTTTCTTGTTTTCAATCTTTTATAATATGCTCCCTGAGGGAAGCAATAGACAGGCAGTATGTAAGCAAAATAAAATTGACCTAAACGATTATTTCGGGTTACTATTGACCGTTGCTAGTGAAGATGCGATAGGGGCTATTACAATTAAAAAAGTATAATTACTATGAATTTTTTAGAAATCAATCATTGTCCAGGAACATTAGCAGAGGGTTTCTCTACCTATAGTAGAACTTGTTTGAATAAAGTATTTCAAGGTAAAAAGGTAAATCATATTCTACCCTACAATTCACCGTCTTCTGGTACTGAAACTGATACTCTTTTTGAAGAAAATAGAAATAGAATTTCTATATCGGGTGTTCAAGAAAAATTCTCCGTAGTGCTTGAAAAAAATAAATTACGTCTTGTAAATGAAAAGGAGATTGGACAGTATATTTTAAAACCAATACCTTCATTTGGTAAAAAAGTAAATCAAATGCCGGCAAATGAACATTTAACAATGCAAATTGCCAAACAAGTTTACGCAATAGAAACGGCAGAAAATGCATTGATATTCTTTAACAATGGAGAGCCAGCCTATTTAACTAAACGATTTGATTTTAATAAAGAAGGAAATAAATTGGCCCAAGAAGATTTTGCCTCATTAGCTCAAAGAACTCCTCAAACTCACGGAGAGCACTATAAATATTTAGGCAATTACTATGACCTATTTGAGTTGATGAAAGAACATTTGCCTGCTTATCTGTTTGAAGCTCCAAAATTGTTGAAGTTGCTTGTTTTTAATTACTTGTTTTCTAATGGTGATGCTCATTTAAAAAACTTTTCCTTATTAGAAACTCCGATGGGAGATTATCGTCTGAGTCCAGCATATGATTTACTTAATAGTAGAATTCATATTGAAGACAAAGATTTTGCTTTAGAAGATGGATTACTTCCTAGAAAACTTTCAGGTGGCTCTATTAAAAGTCAATTTGTTACCCTAGCTCAATTAGCTGGAATTAATGAGAAAGTACTCCATGAAATACTCGAATTAATGACATCTAAGACAGAGCAAGTGGCTAAATTAATTGAATGTTCTTTCTTGAATGACAGTACTAAACGTAATTATTTACAATCCTATCAAGGTCGGTTAAAAAGGTTGATGAAAGAGTAAAAGACGTAAGATTTTACTATTAAACGTTGGTTTTTTTATTCTAATGTTCAGCAACTAGAGAGACACCTAACATATTAAACCTTTGATTGATTTAATTTTTCTAAAATGAATATTTTCATAGGTTAAGTACAAAAAATAAAAATATTTAATATGATTTACTTAATTGTATCAGTATTGTTTTATTCGTTGAATAATTTACTTTGGAAAAAGGTATTGCAACAAGCAAATAGATGGTTGGTAATAACTTCAAGAGCGCTATTGACTACTGCTATTGGAGTTGGAACTATATTTGTTTATTCTCCGGAAATCGTATCTGAAATTGATTTGCATACAGTTATTAGAGTTACAATTGCATCGGTGCTAGGTGCTTTTGGATTAATTTTTATGATTTCTGCTCTGCAAAAAGGAACTTTAAGGCAATTAGGAATATTTAATTTATTGACAATTGCTTTTTCGGTAACCTATTTGTTTCTATTTGAAAAATTTAAATTGTTAGATTTTTTGTTCGGAACAAGTTTAATTATAGTTGGATTTAGTATTTATGTTTTTCAAATCAAAAAACTATCAACAGATGAGTCTAATTACAAAGTAATAATTAATTATACTTTAATGTCTCTGTTCTTTGCATCATCAGGAATGGTTCATTGGTATAATCTCAAAGAATCCATTCCACCACTTTTTTCAGTTGTGAATCAAGAACTAATTGTTTTTTTTGTAGGAGGAGGGGGATTGTTGTTGCAGCCTAAGTCGGCAAAAACACAATGGATACAAATGATTATAAACTCATACCGTTTACTTCTAACAATGGCATTGTTAATATTTATAGCGGTTTGGACTGGATTCTTAGGGTTAAAGATTACAAATCCATTATTAGCATCACTTTTACCATTAGCAACTCCAATTTTAACAATTCTTTTTGGAGCTTTATTTTTTAAAGAAAAATGGAATAAAAATATAGTTTTGTCACTATTGATAATTACAATTGGTGCATTTGTTTTACATCTAAATCTAAATCATTATTAGATAAATATTGCGTTAAAAATTCAACTGAAAATCTTTTAAATCCGGTCTTAGTTGCAATTAATTCGTATTCTTTTTGAATTTCAGTCAATTGAATTTCATTTGCAGAGGAGACTAATTCTAATTGATATTTAGCAATTAAATAAAATAATTTAATGTAGTCATAATAAGAAAGACTAAACTTTGACAAATCAATTAATTCAAATCCAATTTTGGCTTCCTTGATTTTATTTTCATTAATTAAATGTAATGTTTGGGTAAGCAAAATTGTTGCTTGAAATGGATAACCACTCCAATTATGAAGCGTTAATAATTCTTCATAGTAATTTTGAATTAGATAATTAGTTTTGTCAAAACTTTTGATAAAAAGTAAGGCTGGAAAAACTTCTATTGCTAGCAAATTAATTTGATCCGACTTATTAATTATTTTTAATAATTCTTGCCAAGTTTGTTCAAATCTTAAATTGTCTTTTTGCTCACTAAAATAAAGCAAATTATAGGCATAACAGCGACCTTGTAGAACTATAAAGTAATCAGGTTTTATTCTGTTTAGGTCAATCAGTTTTAAACTTTTACTGCAAATTAAATATTGGTTATAATTTAAAATCAGGTCAAAAAAAAGTGCTTCATGGCTGTCAGGCAAAGCATGTTTTATTCCTTCCAAAATAAAGTCACCGTAATATCCATTAAAATTAGAGTAATCAACAAACCAATGCAGTATATTTTCTCTGAATACTATATTGGGTGTTAATTCTTGTATAATTATTTTAATTTCTTCATCATTTAAACTTCTAAAAAGCAAACAAATATTAGCTGCAAGTTTAAGTTGGTTTGCTTCTTCAAATTGGAATATTCTTTTATCAAAAAATTGATTTAGAACAGTATATTTTTTTTTATATATAAATGTTTTAATTATGGATGCAATCTTTAAGTGATAATCGTTTGTGTTTTGTTGCGATTCAAGCCATTTAAAATCAATTTCATTGATTGATTCACTTAATTCGATTTTAATGGTTTGTGTCCACACAAACCAGTCATTGTCTCTCAAACTATTTTTTTGGTAAGCACTAAAATTTTCATATCCAATGTATTGACTTAATGTGTTTAATGTATTTAAATTAGGAGTTGTACTTCTTAGAAACCCAAAAAATCTTCGGAGTGTATTAAAACTAATTTTTTTCTTGGTATTCCATTCAATTCCTTCTTGAACCATTTTTAATTCGGAAAGATTTTCAATTCGGTATCCAACTTTTTTTTGAATATCTAATCGTAATTGCTTCAAATTTTCTGTATTCATTGG
>CAZOHO010000127.1:0-5501 GCA_964579755.1 uncultured Flavobacterium sp. | reverse complement strand
AATCCCGCTATCCGCTTCAATCTTTTCCTTTTTAAAGAAAAAAGAAAAAGGATTTTCTCTACTATCGGGGCTAAAAAAAACGCAATTCGTAAGAATTGCGTTTTTTTTATGTCATAAATACTTATCTATTTTTCCAAGAATGCTAAAACATTCTTTTCAATTCGTTCATTAATATTACTAATGTCGGCTTTTACAAATTTTTCGCCTAAGATATTTTCATACAACTCAATGTATCTTTCTGAAACAGATTCAATATAAGAATAGGTCATATCCGGAATTTGCTGGCCTTCTTGTCCTTGAAAACCATTCTCAATTAACCAACGACGTACAAATTCTTTAGACAATTGTTTTTGTTCCTCTCCTCTATCTTGTCTTTCCTGATAACCTTCTGCATAAAAATAACGGGATGAATCAGGAGTGTGAATTTCGTCAATCAATACAATTTGACCGTCTTTGGTTTTACCAAACTCATATTTGGTATCTACTAAAATCAATCCGCGACTCGCTGCAATTTCAGTTCCTCTTTGAAACAACTCACGTGTATAGTTTTCTAAAACCAAATAATCTTCTTCAGACACAATTCCCTTTGACAAGATGTCTTCTCGTGAAATATCTTCGTCATGCGAACCATTATCTGCTTTGGTTGTTGGCGTAATTATCGGCACAGGAAATTTGTCGTTTTCTTTCAATCCTTCGGGCATTGTTACTCCACAAAGCATTCTTTTTCCTGCGGCATATTCTCTAGCTGCATGTCCTGAAACATAGCCACGAATTACCATTTCTACTTTGAAAGGTTCACATAAATGACCTACAGCCACATTCGGGTCGGGTGTTGCGATTAACCAATTTGGAACGATGTCTTGCGTCATCTTCATAAATTGCGTGGCTATTTGATTTAAGATTTGTCCTTTGTACGGAATCCCCTTTGGTAAAACCACATCAAATGCCGACAATCTATCAGTAGCAATCATGACCAATAAATCATCATTTATATTGTACACCTCACGAACTTTTCCGCGATACACTGATTTTTGACCTGGAAAATTAAAGTGTGTAGTTGTTATTGTAGTACTCATTATATAATTGTGTTGTTTGTAATGGCTGCAAATTTAGCATTATTTCGTGGAGAATGGAAGTGAATAAAACTATTTATTTAGTAATGTCGAATTGAATAAATCCAAAATTCTACCGTATTCATCCACCCAAGAATACGTTTCTTTAAACCCATGCGACTCCACAGGAAAACTAGCTAAACTCCATTTTTTCTTTCCTAATTCAATAAAACGTTGCGACAAACGTACAATGTCTTTGTATTCTACATTGTCATCGACCATACCGTGAAGCATTAATAAATTTCCTTCTAAATTATTCGCAAAATAGATTGGTGAACTTTTTTTGTATGCCTCTGGGTCTGTTTCTGGAAAATTCAAAATATTTCCCGTGTATCCATGATTATAATGTGCCCAATCCGTCACAGAACGCAAAGCAGCACCTGATGTAAACTCTATAGGAGCTGTTAGCATTGCCATCAATGTGATAAATCCGCCGTAAGAGCCTCCATAAATCCCAACTCTATTTTCGTCTACATTGCAATTTTGAACTAAGAATTTTTTTCCATCAATTTGATCAGACAAATCTTTTCCGCCCATAAAACGATAAATTCCAGTTCTCACATCACGACCGTAGCCATCACTGCCTCTGTAGTCAATATCCAAAACGGTATAACCTAAATCAGTTAATAAATTATGGAACATATACTCTCTATGGTAGGTACTCCAATAATTATGTGCGTTTTGTAAATACCCTGCTCCGTGAACAAAAATCACGGCTGCTTTATTGGCTTGATCCGTATTTGGCTTGTACAAACGAGCATTTACAAGCGTTCCATCTTGTGCTTTGAAAGTGATTACTTCTGGTGTTCTCCATTTGTACGACTCAAATTCTTTAGTAGTCGAAAATGTAATCTGTTTTAAACTACTCCATTTTTTATTGGAAGCCCAATACAATTCCCAAGGTTTATTTTTATACGAATATCGAACTAACAACGTCTTTTCATCTGGCGAAAGACTTACTTCATGAGCGCCGTCTTTGGTTAAAATAGGTTGTAAAACAGCATCCGAAACATTCATTTTGTAAAAACCTCTATTACCAGGATGTGTTTGATTAGTGGTTAAATAAAATGCTTTTTTATCTTTTGATAATACAACTCCTCGTACTTCCCAATTCCCATTGGTCAATTGCACTTTCTTGTTGGTTCTCAAATTATAGGTATATAAATGCGAGTAACCCGTTTTTTCTGATTGAAAATAAATGGTTTCATTATCTGCTAAAAAACCTAAAGTACCAGAACTAAATGCATAAGACGGAATTCCAGGCCCACCAATCCAAGCTTCATCATGCTGGTGTTCAATCTCTTTAAAACCACCATTTTCTAGGTTTAAATTAACTAACCAACGGTCTTTATTATCTTGACTTCTAATTTCTACAATAGCATACGAACCATCCTCATTATAGATTGGAGCTTGAGCGACAATTAATTTGTCTTTCTTTTCTGAATTTTTATTCTTTTCATATAACTTAAAATACTCTGGAACATCTTGAATATGGCTTAAAGACGAAAAATTAACTGTGTAAACCGTATCTTTTGCTACATTATATATACCCATTTTGGTATTGACAAAATTGTTTGTTGAAACTTTTGATTTGGTATCTTTCGATTTATTGTAACCATCAGTCGTAATAAATACTTCCATTTCTTCCTGCTTCACTTCAGATTCTTCTCTTAAACGAAAAGTAACAAAATCTCCTTTAGGACTTACTTTAGCCGATTCAATTGTATTTTTTCCAACGAAATAGGGTTTTGGAAAATCTGATTTTGAATCTTCATTCGCACCATTCCATTTTTCCTTTTCTTCTTGATCTCTCACAAACTGAAATAATTCTTTTTGTTGATCCTTCAAAAAGGATTGTTGGTCCTTTGGTTTTTCTTCTGATTTTCCTTTTTTAAAATTAGTCAACTGCACTAGTGAACCAAGCTTTGTATCGAATTTAAAAATATTATCACTTTGTTTAAAAAAGACCACCCCATCCTCTTTACCCAACTGTAAGTTTGAAACAGGCAGATTATTTTGATATATTTTTTTTACTCTTTTATCTTTAATTGTATACGAAAAAATTTGCCCTTTGTCCATCCAATAATGCATACCACTTGCTTCTTTTTCGACAAATCTAAATTTTGAAAATTTAGCTTCTTCTTTGGAAGCTTTTTGTGGGGCTTTCATTCCTTTTTTCCAATAGTAAGTCGAATTTCCCCATTCTTTATTTGGATTCCAATCAAAATAAATTGTGGTTCCGTCCAAAGACCATCTTTCATTTTCAGGTAGATTGCCAATAAAATCATTCCCCTTCATAATCTCTTCTAATTTCAATACTTGAGCTTGAAAAATAAAAGAACAGAAAAAACAAATAAGAATAAGTAGGTTATTTTTCATTTTTATTTGAGTTAATTATTGAATAATAATTCTGAAAGATATTTTGCTACTCCATCTTCATGATTGGTAGCAATTACTTCTAAATGAGATAATTTATTTTTTAAAGTTTCGGGAGCGTTGCCCATGATCAATCCTTTGCCTGTATTGACAAGCATTAATTCGTCATTAAATCCGTCACCAAAAGAAACAGCATGCATAAAATCCAAATTCTCTATCTCTAAAATTTTAGCAATCGCGTGGCTTTTGTCAACATTTTTGTCCATGAATTCGAGGCAAATTGGAAGACTAAAGGCATGGTTAAACGTTTCTGGATGTCGTTCTAAAATCAAATCCCGAACAGCAACTAATTTATCGTGATTTTCATGAGTAAAGAAAATTTTTATAGCTCCATAATCTTCTAATTCTTTGAAATCAACTAATTGAGGATGATAGGTTACTTCTTTTTGAAAACTATTCAGTTTCTCATTATGTTTGTTCGTTTGCCAAATATCTTCTCGAAACAAAACCGTTGTAATGTCTGGATCAATATCTAACGATAAAATCGATTTTACCGTATCACTTTCCATATTGATCGAAAAAAGCAATTCTTTTGAGGGAGAATGAATTCTCGCTCCATTGGAAGTGACTAAATATAAAGGCACTCCTAATTTTTCGACTAAAGGCATCGCGTCTAAATGATGGCGTCCTGTAGCCACTATTATTAAATAGTCTTGCTGGTGTAATTCTTGGAAAACCGATCTTGTGTAATCGGAAATTACGTGATGTTGATTTAATAAAGTCCCATCCAAGTCACTAATTATAACCTTACAATTTTCTCTAATCATTGTGTAACTTCTTCGACTTAATTAATCGTTATTTTCTATCTTTTTATAGGCTTCTATTACTTTTTTAACCAATCGGTGGCGCACAACATCCTTGTCATCCAAATAAATAATCCCAATTCCCTCAACATCTTTCAAAACCAAAAGTGCTTCTTTTAAACCTGAAATGGTTCGGCGAGGTAAATCTACTTGACCAGGATCTCCCGTAATCATAAACTTAGCATTCTTACCCATACGAGTTAAAAACATCTTCATTTGAGAATGAGTAGTGTTTTGTGCCTCATCTAAAATAACAAAAGCATTATCCAATGTTCGCCCACGCATAAAGGCCAATGGTGCAATCTGGATAATTCCTTTCAATATGTAATCTTCAATTTTTTCATTAGGCAACATATCACGTAATGCGTCATACAAAGGTTGCATGTAGGGATCCAGTTTTTCCTTCATATCTCCAGGTAAAAAACCAAGGTTTTCACCTGCCTCAACTGCTGGTCGAGTTAATATTATTCGTTTGACTTCTTTTTCTTTTAATGCTTTAACCGCCATAGCCACACCGGTATATGTTTTACCAGTTCCCGCAGGTCCAACAGCAAAAACCATATCGTTTTTCAGTAAGGTATCAACGAGTAATTGCTGATTAGGAGTTAAAGCTTTAATCAATTTTCCGCCTACACCATGAACTAATATTTTGTCGTGTCCTTGGATTTTTCGCTCATCCTGACCATCGCCTAGAATCACTCGTTCAATTACATTGACATCGATATTGTTGTAGCGACTAAAATGCAGCATCAAACGTTGGAATCGTTTTTCAAACTCGTCCAAAACTTCTCTTTCGCCAAAAGCTTTCAAAGTAGTCCCACGAGCAACTATTTTTAATTTAGGATAGTATTTTTTTATGGTTTCTAAATGAGCATCTTGGTCTCCCCAAAATTCCTTTGGAGCGATGTCAACCAATTCAATTATTCTTTCGTTCAAAAGTGGTAGTATTTAGTAGATTAATTCATCTTGAGCACGTCTAAAATAATTAAAGATTCAAATTAGAAAATATTTTTCTTTATTTCGTTTTTGAATTTACTATTGTTAGCTTTGCAATTCTCAAATTTAATGAAAATAAGGCTTACCCAACCCCAATACTTATAAACAAAATTATGTCAATAATTACCCTTACTACCGATTACGGCTTGAAAGA
>CAZOHO010000126.1:0-5596 GCA_964579755.1 uncultured Flavobacterium sp. | reverse complement strand
TGGAGATGGACGATGTAAAAGTAACCATCAGAACGACTTTAGAAGGTAATGCTACAGAAACAACAACCTATGTTCAGCAAATGCCTGCACAACCCATGTTGCAACAAGCAGTGACTCCTCAAGCAGTAGCTCCAGTAGCTGCGGCACCAGTTGCTCCAGCAGAGCCAGTTGCAGCAGAGTCTAAATATATTACGATCAAATCACCAATTATTGGTACTTTCTATAGAAAACCTTCTCCAGACAAACCTGTTTTTGTTGAGGTAGGAAGCAGTATTGGTAAAGGAGATGTTTTGTGTGTAATTGAAGCAATGAAATTATTCAACGAAATCGAATCAGAAGTTTCTGGTAAAATTGTTAAAATTTTAGTGGATGATATGTCTCCAGTAGAATTTGATCAACCATTATTCTTAGTAGATCCATCATAATTTAATAGTTTAAAAGTTTAGGCGTTTAGAAGTTTAAGTGTTTTTTTAACCTCTTTCTACTAAACCCCTAAGCCCATAAACTTCTAAACTAAAAAGTATGTTTAAAAAAATATTAATTGCAAATAGAGGAGAAATTGCACTTCGTGTAATTCGTACTTGCAAAGAGATGGGAATCAAAACAGTTGCGGTTTATTCTACTGCTGATGCGGAAAGTTTACACGTAAAATTTGCAGATGAAGCTGTGTGTATTGGTCCCGCTCCAAGTAATTTATCGTATTTGAAAATGTCCAATATTATTGCTGCAGCAGAGATTACTAATGCTGATGCAATTCACCCAGGATACGGTTTCCTTTCTGAAAATTCAAAATTCTCAAAAATCTGTCAAGAACACGGTATCAAATTTATTGGTGCAGCTCCAGAAATGATTGATAGAATGGGAGACAAAGCTTCGGCTAAATCGACCATGATTGAAGCAGGAGTTCCTTGTGTTCCAGGTTCAGTAGGTATTTTAGAATCGTACGAACAAGCAGCAGAATTGGCTAACCAATTTGGTTACCCAGTAATGTTGAAAGCCACTGCTGGTGGTGGTGGAAAAGGAATGCGTGCTGTTTGGAAAGAAGAAGATTTATTAAAAGCTTGGGAAGGCGCTCGTCAAGAGTCAGCTGCAGCTTTTGGAAATGACGGAATGTACTTGGAGAAATTAATCGAAGAGCCTCGTCATATCGAAATCCAAATCGTAGGAGATTCTTACGGTAAAGCCTGTCACCTTTCTGAAAGAGATTGTTCTGTACAACGTCGTCACCAAAAATTAACAGAAGAAACACCTTCTCCATTTATGACCGATGAATTGCGTCTAAAAATGGGAGAAGCTGCTGTAAAAGCTGCCGAATATATTAAATACGAAGGAGCAGGAACAGTAGAATTCTTGGTAGACAAACACCGTAATTTCTATTTCATGGAAATGAATACACGTATTCAAGTAGAACACCCAATTACAGAACAAGTAATTGATTATGACTTGATTCGTGAGCAAATTTTAGTGGCAGCTGGTGTGCCAATTTCTGGTAAAAATTACTTGCCACAATTACACGCTATTGAATGTCGTATCAATGCCGAAGACCCATACAATGATTTCCGTCCGTCACCAGGAAAAATCACCACCTTGCACATGCCAGGCGGTCATGGTGTGCGTTTAGATACTCACGTATATTCAGGGTATTCTATTCCGCCAAACTACGATTCTATGATTGCTAAGTTGATTACAACAGCGCAAACACGTGAAGAGGCTATCAGTAAAATGAGAAGAGCATTGGACGAATTTGTAATTGAAGGAGTTAAAACTACCATTCCGTTCCACAGACAGTTGATGGACGATCCTCGTTATATTGCGGGAGATTATACAACAGCTTTCATGGATACATTCAAAATGAATGATCCGGAATAAGAAATAAAAAAACATTTCATAGAAAACCTTGCAGTAATGTAAGGTTTTTTTGTTTTAAGTCGTGCATAAGTAATATCAATTTTGCTCTATCAGAGCAGATTCACAAATTATCCATCCAATCTAATTTTCATTTTCGTATTTTTGGTTGGAGCCAAATTTTAATTACTCAAAACCATAAAATGAAAAACAACTTAGAGTCTTTATTGAATCAATTAGAATTCCATATTCCAAGTAGTGAATCGGTTAATTTACAAGTATCTCAATCTACTGTTGGATGGCAAATTGAACATTCGCTTTTAACCATAAATGGGATTGTTAGCGCTGTACAAAAGTCCAATCCGAAAGATTATAACTGGAAGTTTAGTTTGATGAAGTTGGTTGTATTGGCAACGAAAAAAATCCCTAGAGGAAAAGCAAAAGCACCCAAAGTTGTGGTCCCAAAAGCACTCATAAACAATGAAGATTTACAAGAACATTTGTCTAAAACAAGAGACGCAATTAAAGCGTTGGAGGTAGTTTCCAAAGATCACTTTTTTGAACATCCTTACTTTGGAAAATTAAAATTAAAAGAAACAATCCGTTTTCTTGAAATTCATACTAGACATCATTTAAATATTATTGAAGATATTGTCAATAATAAAAAGAGGGCGTCTTAAAATCCATATTCTTGTCAAACTGAACTTGTTTCAGTTTCTTTAAAATAATTGATTTGAACTATTTATAGATTCCGAAATAAATTCGGAATGACATTTTTTTTACTTTTGGCCGCTCTCTTCCTATTTATATTATAAAGTTTCTTTGAGCCATTTGAAAAATTCTTTTTGCCAAACTTGCGCATTTTGAGGTTTCAATACCCAATGATTTTCTTCTGGGAAATACAAAAATCTACTTTTTATACCACGAAGTTGTGCGGCTTGGAACGCTTCTTGACCTTGTCCTATTGGCACACGGAAATCTTTTCCTCCTTGAATAATTAAGATGGGTTTGTTCCATCTGTCTACAAGATTCATTGGATTGAACGTAGTGTAACTTTTTTGCGCTGCGGCATTGTCTTTTTCCCAATACGCACCTCCAAAATCCCAATTATTAAAGAAGACTTCTTCGGTAGTACCAAACATACTTTGGGTATTGTACACTCCGTCGTGAGCAATGAACGTTTTGAAACGGTTGTTGTGGATACCGGCTAAATAAAACACAGAATAACCACCATAACTAGCGCCCACACATCCTAAACGAGTTTTGTCTACATACGATTCTTTGGCCACATCATCAATCGCTGATAGGTAATCGTCCATTACTTGTCCGCCCCAATCTTTACTGATTTGCTCATTCCATGCTACACCATGACCTTGCATTCCGCGACGGTTAGGAGCGACTACAATATAACCGTTAGCCGCCATTAATTGGAAATTCCAACGGTACGAATAAAATTGTGTCAAAGCACTTTGAGGTCCACCTTGGCAGTACAATAAGGTTGGGTATTTTTTTGTAGCATCAAAATTAGGAGGTAAAATTACCCAAACTAACATTTTCTTACCATCTGTAGTAGTTACATAGCGTCTTTCAGTTTTGCTTAGCGCCAAAGTGTTGTAAGTTGCTGTGTTCACATTAGACAATTGAGTCCAGTTTTTCTTCTTTAGATGAAACGAGTAAATTTCAGCGGCATGGTTCATGTCGGCACGAGTTAAAAAAACGGTATCTCCTGAGAAACCAATAATGTCATTCACATCAAAATCACCATTGGTGATTTGGTGCACCTGAACCGCTATTTTTGTCATACCTGGGAAGTTCACTTCAAAAAGTTGTTTGGTTCCGTCAACAGCAGCAATAAAGTAGATACTTTTGCCGTCTTTACTCCATAAAAAATGATCCACACTTCCGTCCCAATTCGCCGTTAAGTTCAATTTCATTTCTTTGAAGGCAACAATGATATCGTTTTTGTCTGCCTCATACCCGTCACGTTTCATTTGTAACCAAGCTAAATTCCCAGTTGCTGAAAATTGAGGTGCCATATCATACCCGTCATTACCTTCGGTTAAATTGATAGTGTTTCCTGTTGCTAAATCATATTGATAAATGTTAGTATTAGTAGAAATAGCATATTGTGTTCCTGCTTTTTTCTTGCATACATATAAAATACTTTTGCTGTCTGGCGACCAAATATAATCTTCGTCTCCGCCAAAAGGTTTTTGAGGACTGTCGAAGTTTTCTCCTTTTAAGAGGTCAATCCCAATAGCTCCTTCTTTATTTTCTTTGTAAAAAACGTGGTTGAATTTTCCTTCGTTCCAAGTGTCCCAATGGCGATAGTCTAATCCATTGTAGATTTGCACGTCTGATTTTTGTAGTTCCGGATAAAAATCTTTTCCATGTACTTTGTCAATTTTTACCTCTTCGTTGTACACGATATATTTTCCGTCAGGCGAGATGTTTTTGTCGGTCAAGATAGTTTTACTGTCTTTGATTTCTGTTGCCACACCTCCAGCAATAGGCAAAACGTAGGTTTTTGAATTGGATTTGTTTTCTGCTACAGAGGGCGTACTTACTTTGTAGACAATATTTTTGCCGTCTTTAGAAATACCTAAAGGACTTATTCTGCCTAATTTCCAAAGTAGTTCAGGAGTCATTGTGTTTTGCGCCATGGCATGTAAACTGATTAAAGTGAAAAGAATTATTTTTTTCATAACATTTATTGTTTTTCGGTTCATAAAAATAATTAATTCTAACGAGAAACGCGATTTTAATGCGAAATTTTAGCCCAGATGGGAACGGCATCCTTTTTCTTTTTTGGGATGAGGGGAGGTTTTGGGAAAAAAAAGAAAAAGATATAGTGGACAGCTGGAGATAGCTCCAAAAAAGTATTATTTTTATGCCAATTCAAATGATTCCGGATGTAGCATCCGTGCAGAACGATTAGATTCTCTTTTATGGTTAAGTTGAAACATATTTTGTACAAAGTTGTGTTGTGGTTTTTTGGACTTTCTGTTTTTTTGGTATTTTTTTTCAAGTTTGTGCCTGTACCGTTTACACCTTTAATGGGTATTCGTGTTATAGAAAATAAGCTGGATAAAAAACCTATTCATTTTGAGCACAATTGGGAACCTATTGAAAATATCTCAATGAATTTACAAAAAGCAGTAATTGCTAGTGAAGACGGCACTTTTTTACGACACCATGGATTTGACTTTAGTGCCATGCAAAAAGCATTTCAAAACAATTCCAATGGGAAAAGAATAAAAGGAGGGAGTACCATATCTCAACAAACTGCTAAAAATGTATTTCTATGGCAGGGCAGAAGTTATTTCAGAAAAGCTTTGGAAGCTTATTTTACGGTTTTAATCGAATTGATTTGGGGTAAAGAGCGCATTATGGAGGTATACCTGAATAGTATCGAAATGGGTGATGGGATTTATGGAGCGCATGCAGCCACACAGTATTGGTATGGTAAAGATGCTTCGAGTTTAACTAAAATGGAAGCGGCTGGAATTGCAGCTATTTTACCCAATCCAAGAAAATTTAAAGCGTCTAATTCTTCGGCTTTTATAAATAGGAGAAAAGCAAGAATTGTTCGTGTAATGCGGCATATAGGAACTATTGAATATTAAAAAAGCTTCTACAGTACTGTAAAAGCTTTGATTTATAAAGTGGAGAAGATGGGGCTAAAAATATCCAAACACTCAAAAAACCAATTCTCTTTAATTTAGAAGTATTAAGTCAATAAAATCAATAC
>CAZOHO010000125.1:0-5597 GCA_964579755.1 uncultured Flavobacterium sp. | reverse complement strand
TTCCTCAAATTGAAGTAACTTTTGATATTGATGCTAATGGTATCATCAAAGTTTCGGCTACTGATAAAGGAACTGGAAAATCGCACGACATTCGTATCGAAGCTTCTTCTGGATTAACAGCTGAAGAAATCGAGAAAATGAAAAAAGATGCTGAAGCAAATGCTGACGCAGATAAAGCGGCGAGAGAAAAAGCTGAAAAATTGAACGAAGCAGACGGAATGATCTTCCAAACGGAAAGTCAATTGAAAGAATTAGGTGATAAATTATCTGATGATAACAAAGTGGCTATCGAGTATGCTTTAACTGAATTGAGAATGGCACACCAATCTCAAGATATTCCAGCTATTCAAACTGCTTTAGATAACATCAATGCAGCTTGGAAAAAAGCTACAGAAGCGATGTATGCTCAAGGAGAACAAGGTCAAGCAGATGCACAACCTCAAGGGGATGCGCAATCAGGTGACAATGTAGAAGATGTAGACTTCGAAGAAGTGAAATAATTATTTCATTTATATAACAAAAAACCGAGCTAGAAATAGCTCGGTTTTTTTATGGTATTTTATCCGACTTTTGCAAGTTGGATTTTTTTATTTTGGGTCTAAAGCTTTGTCAATTCTGGATACCAAATCCAATAAATGCAATTTGCTTAATCGGTCTGTTGATTTAGCAGCAGCAGCTTTGATATTCGATTTCAAACTCACTAATTGTCCTCTAGCAATAGAAGGTAAATCAGTTTGATTCAAATTAACTGTTCTTGAATTGAAACCATATGTTACTCCAACAGGAACTGAACGTACCGAAGCATTTCCTGGATTTAATAAGCCAGTTACTTTATCAATAAATACTTTTTGAAGGTTTCTTCTGTAAATATCGATAGGTTTGTTTAATTTTAATTCGGTAAAAATTCCGTTGCGTACATCGGTCATTAATTCATCTACTGTATAGTTGTTTTTATTGATAGAAGAGCCTTCAAATAAACGAACCATTCGGTCTCCAGCTAATAAATTACTCAAAGTAGATTCTTGCATTGCTTTGATTGCCTCTACGCCATTATCCGGATTGATTTTAGCTAATACGCTTTGATTCATTAACCATTTTGGTGTAGTAAATAATTGTGTATTCAAGAAACTAACAGCTTCTTTTTGAATGCTTCTTGGCACTACTTCAAATTGGTTACCTCCCATATCGTAGGTTTTTGGTGTGTCATAAACACCACCTACATTTTTAGTTACGTGACCCAAATAACGTCTGAATTGACCTGTAAGTGCTGAATATAATTCGTCTAATTCAGCATAGCTTTCTCCTTTTTCTGAACTCCATTCTGTTAATTTAGGTAGAATACGTTGTAAGTTCTTAATTCCGTATGCAGATGCTTTCATTGCATTGTCTCCAATGTCCTCTGTTTGGTATCTTGGATCATACGGACTCATTTCGGTTCCAAACCAAAGGCGACGATTTTTGTAAGCTTCTTTGGTCATCTCATTCAAGATGGCTTTTTCTGCTTTTTCAGTTTTGGCGTCATCAAAATAAGAATACCCCCATTTAATAGCCCATTTGTCATAATCTCCAATTCTTGGGAACAAATGTTTTACGCCATCTTCAGGTTGTGCTACATAATTGAAACGGGCGTAGTCCATGATAGAAGAAGTATGTCCGTTCTTTTCTTGGAAGGCAGCGTCTCTTAATTTTTCGACTGGTGTAGCTGAACTAGCTCCCATATTATGACGTAATCCTAAAGTATGACCTACTTCATGAGAAGACACAAAACGAATTAATTCGCCCATTAAGTTGTCGTCAAATTGTTTTTTTCTGGCAGCAGGATCAACTGCAGCAGTCTGAATTAAGTACCAATTGCGTAACAAACTCATGATGTTGTGGTACCAACCAATATGACTTTCCAATATCTCACCTGTTCTTGGATCATGAACATTTGGGCCATACGCATTTTGAATCTCGGCAGCGAAATAACGCAATACAGAAAAACGAGCGTCTTCCAAACTCATTGTTGGATCATTTTCTGGCCAATATTCGCCACGAATGGCATTTTTCCAACCCGCATGTTCAAAAGCTACTTGCCAATCATCGATACCTTGTTTGATGTATTTTTTCCATTTGTCTGGTGTAGCAGGGTCTATGTAATACACAATAGGTTTAGCCGGTTCGATCAATTCCCCTCTTTTTTGCTTGGCAGCATCTTCTTTTGATTTTGGTTCTAAACGCCATCTTACAGCAAAAACTTCAGTATCTGATTTGTGTGACTCTTCTTCAAAAACACCATATTGATTAGCAAAATAACCAACACGAGCGTCAAAAGTCCTTTTGCGCATTGGGTTTTTAGGCAAAGCAATCATTGATGTGTTCAATTCTACTGTTAAGAAACCGGAATCTAAACCAGCAGGTAAGTTGGTGCCAATTTTTGGCGTAGGATTCAATGATAACAAAGCAGGAACAGTTGAATAGGTTTTCACCGTTCTGATTTCTGTATTGATAGGGAAACTACTAATTTTTTGAATAAATGATTTTTCTTTTTGGAATGCCTGAATACTTAATGTTTGTTTTTTGACAGGATCTAATGAAAATGTTTGTACATCAGCATCAAAAGTAGGAGTCATATCAATAACGTATGAAACTTCTTTACCATCATCTCCTTTTTTTATAGCTAAAATATCGTAGTTCCCAATAATTGGATTTGTAGATGAGTTTTTCACCGCTTGGGCTAATGGTTTGTCTCCATCAGGCGACATTATTACATAACTGATAGAACGCAATAACAAAGTATTATTTAGTCCTTTTTCAAATTGAATTACTTGTCGGTTGACTTCTTCACCACCAAAAATTCCACCTCCAGCAGGAGTTTTTGAAAATCTAGTAATGGTCATGATTTCGGTGTCTAATAAAGTAGCTTGAATTTCAAAAAGGTATTTAGAATCCATTTTGTGGATGTCAATTAGCCCTTTTTGAGTAACCGCTGTAGTGTCAATTACTTTGTTATACGGTTTTGGTCCTTTTTTTGCGTCAGTTTTAGGGGTTTCTGTAGCTGCAACAGCAGGTTTTACGGCATCCTTCTTTTTTTTGTTTTGACTCAATGCACCTTGACTAAAGCAGACAAGAAAACTCGCAACAATTAAACTTGATTTTAGTTTTACCATTTAATTCCTCTTTTTTAAATTAATACTAAGTTATTGGTAGAATAAGGCAATAGTTGTTCGTAAACTTACTACGAATATTCAAATCTATTGATATATTTTTAAAATAATAGTATGGATGGGTGGTTTTGTTTCAATATTATCAAAAGGAACCCAGTATTATTTTTTTCATAAATATGATTAATCTCATGTAGTTAGAGTTAATTTCTACCTATTTTTGTGTTGGCTTTAATACTATTAGTTATACTAATAAATACTGTAAAATGGAATTTGTTTATGAGAAAAATTAGATACAAAAAAGGACGAAAAGTACAGCCTTTGCATTTGGAATATACAGGGATTCATAAAAGTAATGAATCAGAAATGCAATTGTTTGTATACGATGATTTGAACTTGACAGAATTTGAAAAAATAAAAGTAGCTGATTTTACTAAAAGCATTGATCCTCAAAAAACAAATTGGCTTAACCTTCACGGACTTAATAATATTGAGTTAGTTAAAGCAATTGGAGATTATTTTGAAATTGATAATTTCATGTTGGCCGATATTTTGAACACGACCAAACGTACTAAATTAGAAGAACAACAAGAGGTGTTGTTTTTTAATATCAAATCCCTATTACCCACAGAACATTCAGATAATATTCAAGTAGAGCAAATTAGTTTTTTGATTAAAGATGGTGTTTTGCTGTCGTTTCAAGAAAAACGAAGTGATTTCTTTACTCATATTAGGGAGCGTATTCGGACCCACTCGGGAATAGTACGAACTAAAAAAGCCGATTATTTATTGTACATTTTATTAGATGCTGTGATGGAAAATTTCTACATCACTTTGGAACATGAAGAAGATAAAGTAGAAGAATTAATTAATTTATCCAAAAATAGTGACAACCCCACGATTCTTGAACGAATTGAAAAACATCGCGACAATTTGAATTTTTTAAAACGTTCTATTATTCCGTTGCGGGATTCATTGTATGATATCAAAAGCATAAAAGACGACAATGTATTCAATGTAATTGAAAATGAAAACTTTAGTTTTTTCGCCCGATTACATCAAAAAAGCTTAGAACTTTTGGAACAAATTGAATTGGATATGGGATCTCTTGAAAGTGCATCTAATTTTTTCTTTTCGTTTCAAACACATAAGATGAACGAAATCATGAAAACCTTGACTATTGTGTCTGCAATTTTTATTCCGTTGACATTTATTGTTGGAGTGTACGGAATGAACTTTGAATACATGCCTGAGTTAAAATATCCAAACGGTTATTATACAATAGTAGGAATCATGATTTTTATAGGCATAGCGATGTTGGTTTATTTCAAAAAAAGGAGATGGTTTTAATTTGTTTACCAATTAAAAAGAAAAAGAATGAGTAAATCTATATATATAGCTACAAGTGAGCCAAGCAGTGGAAAATCAATAGTCACTTTGGGATTAATGAGTATGCTAATTGGCAAAACGGCTAAAGTAGGTTATTTTAGACCTATTATCGAGGATATTGAAGAAGGCGGATTTGACAATCACATTGAAACTGTGATTACTCATTTTGGTTTGGATATTGAATTTGAAGATGCCTATGCTATTACTAAAAGTAAACTGATCAAGAAGAAAAACAAAGGCAAACTAGGGGATGTCATTGATTTAATTATTGAGAAATACAAACGCCTTGAAGAACGTTTTGATTTTGTATTGGTAGAAGGAACCAGTTTTACAGGTGAAGGAACGGCTATCGAATTGGATATAAATGTTTTAATCGCTAAAAATTTAGGGATTCCAACGGTAATTGTAGGCTCGGGAGTAGGTAAAACTTTAGAGGAATTAATTGACAGTTTACACCTTGTTTACGATTCATTCAAAATAAAAGAGGTTGAGGTGTTGGCTATTTTTGCTAATAAAGTGCAATCCGAAAATATTGAATTAGTTACCACAAGTCTTAAGAAAAGTCTTCCAGAAACAATATTGATCAATGCGATTCCAGTGATTTCAAGTTTAAATCATCCCACCGTTCAAGAAATTGTTGTTGATTTGGATGCCAAAGTTTTATTTGGGGAAGGATATTTAAATAATCAAACCAGTAATTTTAGTGTAGGAGCGATGCAATTGTGCAATTACTTGTTGCACCTTAAAGAAGATAGTTTAGTCATTACTCCAGGAGATCGAGCCGATATTATCTTAGGCGTTTTACAAGCCAATGAATCGGTTAATTATCCTACGATAGCAGGTATTGTTTTAACGGGGAATATTTTGCCAGAGCCTAGTATTTTGAAACTGATTGAAGGACTTTCGCCAGTAGTTCCTATTATTTCTGTAGAAGAAGGAACGTATTATATTACCAATAGAATAGGCGCTATTAAATCTAAAATTTATGCCAATAACAAACAAAAAATAGCCACGTCAATTACTACGTTTGAAAAATATGTTGATGTGGAGAATTTGGCTCAAAAG
>CAZOHO010000124.1:0-5651 GCA_964579755.1 uncultured Flavobacterium sp. | reverse complement strand
TTGCTGAATTTGAAAATTACAAAAGAAGAACTTCAAAAGAACGTATAGAGCTTTTTAAAACAGCTAATCAAGAAGTATTGTTAGCGATGCTTCCTGTTTTGGATGATTTTGACAGAGCTTTAGTTGAAATCAGTAAGTCAGGAGAGGAATCTTTAGTTAAAGGAGTAGAATTAATTCACGAGAAGTTAAAATCTACTTTGGTAGCCAAAGGTTTAGAAGAAGTTGAAGTGAAAGCTGGAGATGCATTTGATGCGGATTTTGCTGAAGCGATTACCCAAATTCCTGCACCTTCTGACAAAATGAAAGGAAAAATTGTAGATGTTCTGGAGAAAGGATACAAATTAGGAGAAAAAATTATCCGTTTCCCAAAAGTTGTTATTGGTAACTAAACCAAATCATATAATTTGGAATTATGAAAAAAGATTTTTACGAAGTATTAGGTATTTCAAAAAGTGCGGATGCAGCTGAAATTAAGAAAGCCTATAGAAAATCGGCAATTAAATACCATCCTGACAAAAATCCAGGTGATAAGGAAGCTGAAGAAAACTTCAAATTAGCTGCTGAAGCGTATGAAGTGTTGAGCGATCCTCAGAAAAAAGCCAAATACGATCAATACGGACATCAAGCATTTGATGGTGCGGGAGGTTTCGGCGGAGGTCATGGCGGAATGAATATGGATGACATTTTCAGTCAGTTTGGTGATATTTTTGGTGGCGGATTCGGTGGCGGATTCGGTGGCGGTAGAAGTAGTGGTCCTCGTCGTACCAAAGGAAGTAATTTACGTATCAAGGTCAAATTGACTTTGGAAGAAATTGCTAATGGTGTAGAGAAGAAAGTAAAAGTAAAACGTAAAGTTCAAGCTCAAGGTGTATCGTACAAAACCTGTTCGACTTGTAATGGTCAAGGACAAGTAATGCGTGTGACTAATACTATTTTAGGAAGAATGCAATCTGCTTCAACTTGTCCAACTTGCGGAGGAACAGGGCAGATTCTGGATAAAAAACCTGCGAATGCGGATTCACAAGGAATGATTCAAGAAGATGAAACCGTGGCAATCAAAATTCCTGCTGGAGTAGTGGACGGAATGCAATTGAAAGTCTCTAACAAAGGGAATGACGCACCAGGAAATAGTATTCCAGGTGATTTGATTGTTGCTATCGAAGAGATTGAACACGAGTACTTGAAACGTGAAGGCGAAAATTTACATTACGATTTATACATCAGTTTTTCAGAAGCTGTTTTAGGAGTTTCAAAAGATATTGAAGCCGTAAACGGAAAAGTAAGAATCAAATTAGAAGAAGGAATCCAATCCGGTAAAATTCTTCGTTTAAAAGGAAAAGGAATTCCAAGTTTAAATGGATATGGCAATGGCGATTTGTTAGTTCACGTGAATGTTTGGACTCCAAAAACATTGAACAAGGAACAAAAAGAATTTTTTGAGAAAAACATAGGAGATGAAAATTTCACTCCAAATCCTGAAAAATCAGATAAGTCCTTTTTTGAAAAAGTAAAAGACATGTTTTCTTAGTTTTTTTAACGAGTGAATAAAAAATTATTTTCCCATCCTTGTTCCATATAAGGGTGGGTTTTTTTATGTAACAAAACCAACTATTTAGGTACTAATTCTGTACTTTTACACAACCAAGTTTAAAGTGACTAAAATCAAAATTAAGAATGAGTATTTTACTTGAAGTTAATAAAATAGTGAAGCAATACGGCGATTACGTCGCGCTAAACGAAGTTTCTTTATCGGTTCCTAAAGGCAGTATTTACGGTCTGTTAGGTCCAAATGGAGCAGGGAAGACCTCGCTAATTCGTATCATCAACCAAATTACTTTACCTGATTCTGGTGAAATTATTTTGGATGGCGAAAAATTACAACCCAAACACGTGCAGTACATTGGCTATCTTCCTGAAGAAAGAGGGTTGTACAAAAGCATGAAAGTAGGGGAGCAATGTTTGTATTTGGCACAAATGAAAGGCTTAACTAAGGCTGAAGCCAAAAAACAATTGGATTATTGGTTTGACCGATTGGGAATTCAAGGTTGGTGGAATAAAAAAATACAAGAGCTTTCCAAAGGAATGGCACAAAAAATCCAATTTGTAGTTTGTGTGTTGCACCAGCCGAAATTGTTGATTTTTGATGAGCCGTTTTCAGGTTTTGATCCTGTGAATGCCAATGTAATTAAAGAAGAAATTTTAGCGTTAAAAGAACAAGGTTCGACCATTATTTTTTCGACGCATCGAATGGAAAGTGTGGAAGAATTATGTGATGATATTGCGCTAATTCATCAATCCAATAAATTGATTGAAGGAAAATTGGACGATGTGAGAAAACAGTTTAGAACCAATAGTTTTGAAGTAGGTATTCTTTCAGACAATGTGGAAGGATTGATGTATGACATTACTCAAAAATTCACTTTGGCACCGGCGCAATTTAAATCGTTGAATAATGAATTGAAATTAGAAGTTCAACTGGGTAATGCGAGTCCGAATGAGTTGTTACATATTTTGACTCAACGCGGACAAGTCACTCATTTTATGGAGAAAATACCGAGTGTAAATGATATTTTTATTCAAACCGTAACCAGTAAATAAAAGTTAAATGAGCATCATTTCATTAATTATTAAAAGAGAGTTCATTGCCAAAGTGCGCAATAAATCCTTTATTGTAATGACTTTTCTAAGTCCGTTATTATTTGTAGGTATCGCTTTATTTGTAGGTTATTTGAGTTCCATGAAAGCGGACACCAAACAAATTGCGATTCATGATGAATCAGGTCGGTTTGTCAATGAATTTCTAGCCAAAAACAACACTTCGGAAGAATACAACTACCTTGATTTAACAGCAGTAGATTTGCCTACACTTAAAAAGAGTATTGTGGACGAAGCTTACGAAGGGGTTTTGTTCATTCCAAAAGCAAAAGACAATGCGGCTTTAGAAAACCAAATTCAGTTTATTTCGAACGAAAGTCCAAGTATTTCGTTTATTGAAAAAACACAAGAAGTTATTGCTAAAAAAATGACTTTGACTAATTTAGAAGCAGCGCATTTGGACACGTTAGCTATTCATCAGGCAGAAGCTAAAGTTACTATTAATTTGAAGAAAGCTTCGGGAGAACAAAGTTTGAAAGGCTTGAACGAAATTAAAATTGCCATTGGCGGCGCTTTTGGTTATTTGATTATGATGTTTATTATCATTTATGGTAATATGGTGATGCGTTCTGTGATTGAAGAAAAAACCAACCGAATTATCGAAATTATTATTTCATCGGTTAAACCGTTTCAATTAATGATGGGAAAAATCATTGGGACTTCCTTGGCGGGAATTTTGCAATTCTTTATTTGGGCAATCATAGGATTGAGTTTGATGTTTTCGGCTTCTCTATTTTTTGGAGCACCAATAGGAGCAACTAATCGAATTCCACCCGAAATGGTACAATCAGCGCAACATGAATTTGCTAACACAGCTCAATTGTATATTGCTGAAATTTGGAATTTACCTATTGCTACTATTATTATTAGTTTTGTAATCTATTTTATTGGGGGCTACTTTTTGTATAGTTCTTTTTACGCATCCATTGGTGCAGCGGTAGATAATGAAACTGATTCGCAACAATTTTTATTACCTATTATTATGCCTTTGGTGTTAGGGGTTTACATTGGATTTTTTACTGTAGTAAACGATCCACACGGCACCGTAGCTACTGTTTTTTCAATGGTGCCGCTAACTTCGCCAATTGTGATGTTGATGCGCATTCCGTTTGGTGTACCTTTGTGGCAAATTGCACTTTCAATTACTATATTATTTGCTACTTTCTTTTTAGTGGTTTGGTTTGCATCTAAAATTTACCGTGTAGGAATTTTGATGTATGGAAAAAAACCAACATGGAAAGAATTGTATCGATGGCTAAAGTATTAATGTGTAGTAGTTTAAAAGGTTATTTGTTTAAAAGTTTAACCAAATAACCAAATCAACAAATAACCGGTTCAAAAATGAGTAAAATATTAATCATAGAAGACGAAGCCGCTATCCGAAGAGTTTTAGTTAAAATTCTTTCGGAAGAGAATACGACTTATGTTGTGGAGGAAGCTGAAGACGGTGCTGCGGGTTATGAAAAGATAAAAAATACCGATTACGATTTGGTTTTGTGCGACATCAAAATGCCAAAAATGGATGGTGTCGAATTACTCGAAGCGGTAAAAAAAATAAAACCAGAAATTCCGATGGTCATGATTTCGGGTCATGGCGATATGGAAACTGCAATAAATACCATGCGTTTGGGGGCGTTTGATTACATTTCAAAACCGCCTGACTTGAACCGATTATTGAATACCGTTCGAAATGCGTTGGACAAAAAGCAATTGGTAGTCGAAAATAAAATACTGAAGAAAAAAGTCAGTAAGAACTACGAAATGATTGGCGAAAGCGAGGCAATTAACCATATCAAATTACTGATTGAAAAAGTAGCACCAACTGAAGCCCGTGTTTTGATTACAGGTCCTAACGGAACCGGAAAAGAATTAGTAGCCCATCAATTGCATGAAAAAAGTGAACGCGCTAATTTCCCTTTGGTAGAAGTGAATTGTGCTGCTATTCCATCAGAATTAATTGAAAGCGAATTATTTGGTCACGTTAAAGGCGCTTTTACTTCGGCGGTGAAAGACCGTGCGGGTAAGTTTGAAGCGGCTGATAAAGGAACGATTTTCTTAGATGAAATTGGCGATATGAGTCTTTCGGCTCAAGCCAAAGTATTGCGCGCTTTGCAAGAAAATATGATTACACGAGTGGGTGCCGACAAAGACATCAAAGTCGATGTGCGTGTGGTAGCGGCAACGAATAAAGATCTGAAAAAAGAAATTGCTGAAGGGCGTTTTAGAGAAGATTTGTACCATCGTTTGGCGGTGATTTTAATCAAAGTGCCTGCGTTAAACGATAGGAGAGATGACATTCCGATGTTGATAGCTCATTTTGCAGAAAAAATTGCTTCCGAGCAAGGCACTGCGGTTAAGACGTTTTCAAAAGCGGCAATTCAGTTATTGCAAGAATACGATTGGACAGGAAATATAAGAGAATTACGCAATGTAGTGGAGCGTTTAATTATTCTGGGAGGAAATGAAATTTCTGAGAATGATGTGACACTCTTTGCGAGTAAATAAAAAAGCGAGTAAAAAATTTACTCTTAATAACAGAAAATGAAACTAAAAAAAATAAACGAAGCCCTTCAAAATGCTTTAATCGAAAGTGGTTTAACCGAAGCCAATGAGTTGCAACAAGAAACATTTTCTACGATTAAAAGTGGAGCCGATTGTTTGATTGTAGCGCCAAAGGGTAGTGGTAAAACGACTACGATTGTCTTGAATGTGATTCAGCAATTAGTTGGAAAACAAGAAGAATCGCCACGGGCGCTAATCATTGTTGAAGATAAAGCGAAGGTGTTGGAAATGGAAGCTTTGTTTGAAGAATATGGGAAATATGATCCGTTAGAAGTGTATGGAGTTCATGACAAAGGAGATACGGATTATGATAAAAATTACATCTCTACAGGTATTGACGTATTGATTGGTACACCCAATAAATTGAATGATATGTTCTCAACTGCGGGTTATAATGTTAATCGTTTGAAACTTTTTATTTTAGATGATGCCGA
>CAZOHO010000123.1:0-5717 GCA_964579755.1 uncultured Flavobacterium sp. | reverse complement strand
TCAAGTCCTGAAGGGGGAGCCAAACTAGACAAGCCATCAGCAATGATGGCTTTTTTCATTATAGGTTCCTTATAACTAGTTGAATCTGAGCATAGTAGATTGATTACTAAATTCTCTTTTGTGGTTCGATATTTTTTTCCGTTAAAAATCAGCTTTTCGGGAAAAATCGAACCAGTAATTTGGTGTTTGATTTCTAAAGGTGCATTTTTATAATAAAATGCCAAACTTGATAACAGGCTAATCCCATATTTCAAGTGATTTGTTACATCTGAAGCAATTTGATTTAAATTGTATAATTCTTCATTAGATTTATTTATATCATCTTTTATTTTTCTAGCTATTCTGTTGTAATCTTCAGCTTCAATTTTATTATTTAAATATTTTTCATCTAAAGATGTCAAACTATCATTTTTGTCATTGATTAATTTCTTAATTCTAGAAATTTTATCTTCCTTCAAACCTTCTTTTTCATTATAGACCATTTTTTGTATTTCAATATAAAGTGCTGAAATTTCATCGTTAACTTTAAATGAGGCTAGAAATTCCTCAAACTCTGAATTTGCAATTTTCGCATCAATTCTCTCTTTACAACCATTTTGACAGTGGTAATAATCATATTTTCTGCTTCTACCTTTTGAAGAACTCGCGGTTAAGATATTGCCGCAAATCTTGCATTTTAAATGACCTCTTAGAGGAAACAATGCCCTCAGTTTAGATTTTTTTGGCTGTTTTCTACCTCTCCCTTTTAAGATTCTTTGCACATTTTCAAATGTTTCAACATCAATTATAGCAGTGTGCAATCCCTTTACTATTTCTTCGGGTTCATTTCTCCACTCTTTAATATGAATTCTGCCAATATAAAAAGGGTCCTTTAGTATTTTAATGAAAGATTGTTTACTGCATATGAAGCCTAAATTGTTTAATTCTCTCCTTACTTTATCAATTGATTTTAAACCTAAGCCAACTTCTTTGTATCCAAGTATGATAAATTTAGACTCTTCTTCATCTATTACGATTTCTTTATTTGCGCCATTTTTATAACCTTTAGGAGCCTTCCAAACCCACCTACCTTCTCTGAGTGCTTGCCTCATTCCCTGTTTTGTATTTAAGCCCCTTCGTTCATTCTCTACTTGTGGTATTAAGGCTGAAAGCATATATAAGATATTGCTTTCTGGTGTGTTCAGTTCTACATTGCCTTCTAGAAAGTAAACCTCTACATCTAGCTTTTTTAGAACTTTTCTCATTTGAATTGTTTCTTCTAAATTCCTTGAGAATCTATCAATTCTAGTGCAAATTAATAGTTTTGGTCTAATTCGTTTTTCTCTTATATCAGATAGAAGTCTTTGAAATTGAGGTCTATTGAAATCTTTCGCAGAAAAATCATCCTGGTAGTGTTCAACAATTTCTAAATTATTATCAAAACAATATTTTCTTAATCTTCTCTCTTGGTCTTGCAAACTAAAGCCATTCTCTTTTTGGTCTTCAGTTGATACTCTAGTATAAATAATTACTTCCATCTAGTTTATTGTTTTGTTAATTCAAATTCAATTAAAGCAAGTTTAGTCAATAATTCACGTATTAATTTTATCTCATCATTAGTATATTTCTTATCTCCGCCATTTAAGATTTGAGTACATTTTGATATTGGAATCATTTTTTATTAGATTCGCTCTATTCTTCTTTTCATTTTGATAGAATAAAGGGTTTGTAATAGCGTGATTTATTATCATAGCTAAATTTTTTGTTTTACTATTTGTTTTACATTTCTTATTTCACCATCCTCTCTTGTTATTATTATTTCATCATAATTATTTTGTTTTAATAATTTATGAATTTCTTTTTCAACAAGATTTACTTCTTTTTCAAGTCTAATGATTTTACCATCATTCATTTTTATCTTGATAGATTTATAATTCCTAGTTCTTATTTCTAATAATAGTTGAATTTCGTCATTGCTTAATTCAAATTTATTTTCAGTCTTTTTTTCAATAAGAGGTTTCTTTAATACTACTTGTAATAGAGAACTCAGCTCTATTTTGATATGACTGCCTATACATCCAATAATTTCTGCCATTTCTAATTCAGTTTTCGAAGCAATTTGAATTTTAAAATCATTAAAAATCATTATGTAGATAGGTTCCTTTTCCTTCATAAATAAGGCAGTATAGAATTCTAGTCTTGGGTAAATAGATGGGGGACATATTTGACTTCCATCTTGTATTTGAGATTTAATTAGTTTCAAATTCTCAATCGAAACACCAAATTTTCTAAGTTCTGAAATGAGTGATATCCATAGGGCATCCATTAAACTATATTTCCTCCACCCTTTACCCTTATCTCCTCTATTAACTTCAATTAGTCCATTATTTTCCCAATGATTGATAATTCTATATGAAAGTTCATTTATATCTAAACCCTTAGTTCTTTCGTTTAACCAAAATCTTATTTTTAAAGCACTTTCACTTTGAAAATAATCAGCAAACATTAAATCGATTTTGTCAGTTGCGGGAAAAATATTCATATCTCTATTCATTTACCTTTTTTGTAAAATTATGCTATGTGTTTTAAAATCTTACCATTTGGTAATATTTGTTGATAATTAGATAAATCTCTACTCAGTGCATATTGAAAATCAATTAGATAGATATCATATATGACTATATTGAAAATATAATTAGTTGAAATCCTGTGGATTCAATTGTAGAATTAAGTGTTTATGGTTATCGAGTAATACTCTTTTGACCATAATGTCATCTAAAATTTCCTGACTGCCCTAACACGTAATAGATTGTGCCGTGTCAATTCTTTAAATCCAAACTTAAAATCGATATACCAAATATTAAAATTATCACCCTCTGTAGAACTCCAATACCAACCTTCATTCATTCCTAATTTTGACTTGTTAATGTAAAGCTTATTTAATTCGTCAATACTAGGTAAAAACCAGTCATTATATCCTCCACCCTGATATAGCGATGCAATTCCTGCAGCGTAATTTTTTCTTTTATTTCCGTTGTTTTTTATTATTTGTTCAGTATTTATGTTTCCATAACCCACTGATGCCCCCCTTGCTCCAATAATATTTACAGTTGATAATCCATTATACCATTTTATTCCTGTGCTTATATCTTCTTTCGAAACTATAATACCATGTTTCATATTAGGTTCAAAACCGATGTCACCAACTTGGAGTATATAAGCAATTATTCCCCCTTGATAATATTCACCAATTGCAATGTTTTCTTCTTGTGCATATGTTAAACACGGAAGCATGCAGATTATTCCAAGAATTATTTTTTTCATTATTTAAAAGGAATTTTTTGCCTTTACTTGCCTGTCGTATTCATATTTAACCATTGACCAATCTACCTTTAATTGAATACAATTTTTAAAGTCAATCGTTTTAAATTCAGTTGTCATTTTTTTAATATTAAAATCCTTATATCCATCTCTGCTCCACTCTTTAATTGAATTATAAAATATTTCTAAATTTTCTGATTTTAATGACTGTAAAATTTGAGTGAATGAACTTGCTTGTCTATTAATTTCATAAACTACCATAGAGTAATCGTCTTTCCATTCACTTAAAGCGAATGTTTTAAAATTGTTTTCATATTCATATGTATACTTTTCTTTAATAAATTTCGCCTCAGTATTCAATTCCTGAGAATTTCCTAAGAACGGGATGAAAAACAACAAATAAACTATCAATTTCATTGTTAATATATTTTAAACGATGTAAATATTAAAAAATATATTACCAATTATCCGTAGTTGAATTTATATGCTTTTTTAGTGACCTTTCTAAGCTTTCAATATTTTCTTTAATTTGTCTAGCTTTTTCAACTATTCCTAAACGTGTATTTTCTTTCATATCTTCTCTCATTTTTTTCCCTAATAATGAACTACCTGGAGTAGCTTTCAATACACTATCAACAATGGTGTTAGACCTTTCTAAAGCAGTCGATTCATCATAATATTCTAATTTGGTATCAATTTTATAACGAAATTTCCCATCTTTGATATCTATTGATATATTGATGTCGAATGGAATATTCACAGGTACAACATATTTACCGCTTTTTTGAGTATAAGAAATAGTAGCAATCCCTTTGCCCATTAGCTTTTCATTTTGAACATCCACATCAATCACTGACTTTGCAGACTTAAAACTAATAAAGAACCATTCTTTTGATTTATTATAAATCTGATTGGCTTTTAGGTTTGGAACTTCAATTACATCTGATTTTGAATATTGTGCATCTGAAGAAAACGCACTTAAAATAAGTATTAACGATAAAATATGTCTCATATATTAATTAATTTGAATGTAAATATATCTTAGTTTATCTTAATTGTGTATATATTTTTGATATCAATTCTTTCTTTACCTGTTTTTAACCTGTTTTTAACCTGTTTTCACTGATTTCTCTTTGTTTTCTATTTTTAGTAAAATCATATATTCCTTGGGTTTTATTATTGATTCAATTGTAATAGGGGATGTTGTTCTTTATAAATACGAGAAATGTTGATTATTGATGGATTCTTTGTGACATCAATAAAGCTACTAAGCTTATATATTCTAGCTAAATCTTGTTCAAATTGGTTCGAGAAGAAATCAGTAGGGGGAGCCAAACTAGACAAGCCATCAGAAATGATGGCTTTTTCTTTGTCTAACATTTACCTGCGTATAAATACGCTGATTATCTATCATTTTACATCGGACTTTTAATTTCAATGATTTGAATAAATTATTTCATTGTAGTTCCATTTTAAGTTAACTTTGTAAATTAAGAATTTGATGAATCAACTAAGAGAGGTTGTTTTTTATAGAAATCATTTTCATGACTTTTTTAATAAACAAACAGAGAAAGCCAAAGAAAAAATTGATTACGTTCTATTCTTACTAACTCATATCGATAAGGTTCCGGAGAAGTTTTTAAAGCATATTGAAGGACAAAAAGGATTGTATGAAATTAGGGTTAAACATAGCAATAATATTTTTAGATTATTCTGTTGTTTCGATAAGGGGAAAATTGTTGTTTTATTGAATGGTTATCAAAAGAAATCAAATAAAACATTGTCCAAAAAAATAGAGATGGCGAATAAACTAATGAAAGAATATTTTAGTAACACTAAATAATGTACCAATGGCAAAGAAGGAAAGTAGTAATTCAAATTTTAATGAGCATTTAACCAGACGTTATGGTGTAAAAGGTTCAGAGATTAGAACTGAATTTGAAATTAAAGCAAAAGCGTTTCTAATAGGAGAGTTGATAAAAGAAGAAAGGAAAAATGCAAAAATGACACAGGAGCAATTAGCTGATAAGATTGGCGCCAAAAAAAGTTTTATCTCTCGAATAGAAAATGGGAAAACGGATATCCAACTTTCTACTTTATATAGGCTGCTTGAATTTGGATTAGGCAAAACAGTAGAGGTTTCGGTTAACTAATATTACTTAAAATTGAAGTCGTAATTTGCAACCTTAAGCTGCATCTTTCGTCGAAAAGGAGAGCCAAACTAGATAAGCCATCAGCAATGATGGCTTTTTTGTTCCATAAACCTAAATAGGAACAAGTTTCATTATAAAAAAAGAACGCTCCATTATATTGGGTTATAGGTTTGCAAAAAAAACAAACCAAATGAAAAAACTATTTTATTTATTCTTATTGCTTGGCTCATTGAATGTAAGTGCTCAAAGTAAAAAAGAATGTGA
>CAZOHO010000122.1:0-5803 GCA_964579755.1 uncultured Flavobacterium sp. | reverse complement strand
TAAGTGCTGCATTGATGCTGGGAGGAGTTGCTTCTGCTCAGAAAGTCGCCTTTGAAGAGTATGACTTAGACAATGGATTGCATGTAATTTTGCACAACGATCCGTCAGCCCCAACGGTGGTGACCTCTGTAATGTACCATGTTGGTGCCAAAGATGAACAACCAGATCGAACTGGTTTTGCTCACTTTTTTGAACATTTGTTGTTTGAAGGAACACTAAATATTAAACGAGGCGAATGGTTTAAAATTGTCACAGGAAATGGCGGTGTAAATAACGCCAATACTACGGAAGACAGAACCTATTATTACGAAGTTTTCCCTTCTAACAATTTAGAGTTAGGTTTGTGGATGGAAGCAGAACGTTTATTGCATCCTGTAATCAACCAAATAGGAGTAGATACTCAAAATGAGGTAGTAAAAGAAGAGAAAAGATTGCGTTATGATAACAGTCCTTATGGCCAATTATTACCGCAAGTGAAGAAAAATATGTTTAAAAATCATCCTTACCGTTGGACAACTATTGGTTCAATGGAACATTTGGATGCAGCTAAGCTAGAGGAATTTCAAGCGTTTAATAAAAAATTCTACATTCCAAATAATGCCGTTTTAGTTGTTGCTGGAGATTTCAAACCGGAACAAGCTAAAGAATGGATTCAGAAATATTTTGGAGTGATTTCAAAAGGAACGCCAATTAAACGAGCAACTTTTGAAGAAAGTCCAATTACAGAAACTATCAAAGCCAAATTTGAAGATCCAAACATTCAATTGCCAATGTTAGTTACTGCTTACAGAACACCATCAATGAAAACTCGTGATGCTCGTGTTTTGGATATGATTTCGTCTATCTTGAGCGATGGGAAAAGTTCAAGAATGTACAAAAAAATTGTTGACGATAAGAAAATGGCACTTCAGATAGGAGCGTTCAATTACAGTCAAGAAGATTATGGAACGTACATCTTGTATGGCTTACCTCAATCTCCATTCACAGCAGCTAATTTGCTTGCTGAAATAGACGAAGAAATAGTTAAATTACAAACTGAGTTAATTTCTGAGAAAGATTTACAAAAATTACAAAATCAATTTGATAATCAATATGTAAATAGTAATTCAACCATTGAAGGGATTGCTAATAATCTAGCTACGTATCATTTGTTGTACGGTGATGTAAATTTAATTAACACCGAAATCGAAATGTATCATTCCATCACTCGTGAGGAAATTAGGGATATTGCTAAGAAGTATTTGAATCCAAACCAAAGAATGGTGTTGGACTATGTGCCAGTGAAAGATAAATCCCAAAACTAAGATACATCATGAAAAAATCAATTATAATTTTATCAAGCTTATTTATATCAGCGATAATGCAAGGACAAATCATCCCTCAACCCAAATCAGGACCAGCCCCAGTAATAAAAATAGGGAAACCAGAATCATTCCAATTAAAGAATGGGTTGAAAGTAATGGTGGTTGAAAATCATAAATTACCCAGGGTTTCGTTTACGCTAACTTTAGATAACGCCCCTTATGCCGAAGGAGCTAAAAAAGGAGTCTCTGATTTGACGAGTAGTTTAATTGGAAACGGCACCAAAAAAATCTCTAAAACGGCTTTCAATGAAGAAATCGATTTTATGGGAGCTAATATTAATTTTAGTTCTAATGGTGCATCGGGAAGTGCCTTGTCTAAATATTCTGGACGTGTATTAGAATTGTTAGCAGATGGTGCTTTGAATCCTAATTTTACTCAAGTAGAATTTGACAAAGAAAAAGCCAAAATCATTGAAGGATTAAAAGCAAGTGAGAAAAGCGTACCAGATGTTGCCGGAAGAGTTAATGATTTATTGACTTTCGGAAAAGAGCATCCAAACGGAGAATATGTTAGTGAGGCCACCATCAAGAATGTTACATTAGCAGATGTTCAAGCCAACTATAACTCTTACTTTGTTCCAGAAAACGCCTACTTAATTATTGTAGGGGATATAAAATTTGCAGAAACTAAAAAAGCAGTAGAAAAGTTATTTGGTTCATGGAAAAAAGCTTCGGCTCCAGTTCAGACTTATCCGGAGCCAAAAGACGTTGCTTTTTCACAAATCAATTTCGTGGACATGCCAAATGCGGTTCAGTCAGAAGTAGCTGTAGTAAACTTGGTTAATTTAAAGATGACCGATCCAGATTATTTTCCAGCTTTGGTGGCTAACCAAATCTTAGGAGGAGACTTCAATAGTTATTTGAATATGAATTTAAGAGAAGCACACGGATGGACTTACGGTGCAAGATCTAGTATTCGTGGCGAAAAACGTATTACAAAATTTGAAGCGTCTACTCAAGTTCGAAATGCAGTTACAGACAGTACGGTAGTTGAAATCTTTAAAGAATACAAAAAGATTAGAACTGAAAAAGTTACTGACGAAATGTTAGCAAGCGTTAAAGCAGGTTATATAGGACGTTTTGTAATGCAAATTGAAAAACCTCAAACTATTGCTGGTTACGCATTACGTATTCAAACACAAAATTTACCAGCTGATTTTTATGAAAACTACATCAAAAATATCAATGCAGTTACTGCTGACGATGTATTGCGTGTAGCCAATAAATATTTCTTAGCAGATAATAGCCGAATCTTAATTGTGGGTAAAGGTGCTGATGTAGCTCCAGCATTAGAAAAATTGAAAATTCCGATCTTGTTTTTTGACAAATACGGAAATGCTGTAGAAAAACCAGTTTTCAAAAAAGAAGTTCCTAAAGGGATGACTGCCAAAACGGTTTTGGATAATTACATCAAAGCTATTGGTGGCGAAAAAGCCGCTCTTGCGGTGAAAACAATTGCAATGGTTGGGTCAACTACTATTCCGCAAGCGCCAGCTCCTTTGAGTTTTAATTCTAAAATTGATGCAAAAGGTAAATTAGTGGTAGAACTGGCTATGGGCGGAATGAGTTTGATGAAGCAATTAGTAAATGAAAAAGGTGGTTTTGTTATTCAACAAGGTCAGAAAGTAGAAATTAAAGGCAAAGATTTGGAAGATTTGAAAGCCGCAGCAACACCATTTGAAGAGTTGAATCTATTGAAAAAACCAGAAGTGAGTTTAACAGGAATAGAAACTATCAACGGAACGGAAGCCTATGCTTTGAAAAACGGAAAAACAACCCTGTACTATGATGTTAAATCAGGTTTGAAAATTGCGGATGTTATTACAATTGAGCAGGGCGGAAAAACGATGAATAAAACCAATTCCTATTTAGACTACCGTGAGGTAAAAGGAGTGAAAGTCCCATTTAACTTGGTTCAAAATGTAGGTTTTGAATTGAATGTGAAAATGTCTGATGTGAAAATTAACGAAGGAGTAACAGATGCTGATTTTCAATAAATAGCGTTTAGTTTGTATAATTAAAAGGCGGTCTGAAAAGACCGCCTTTTTTTATTTCTTAGACGAAAGATACACTCCAATTAAAATAATAAACGCACCTACGAATTGAATAGGTGTCAGTATTTCTTGATCCAATAAGCCCCAAAAGAAAGCGACAATCGGAATTAAATACGTTACTGAAGTTGCAAAAACTGGTGATGATAATTGGATCAATTTAAAAAAAAGAATATTGGCAATTCCAGTACCCACTATTCCGAGTATCGCAATGTATGCCATTGATGTTTGAACTTCTGGAATTGTTGCTATTTCGAAAAATCCTGAAAAGTACAATAACAAAATAGCGGGAGTTAATAAAACCAAAAAGTTTCCTGTGGTTATGCTTAGAGGAGCTACGTTAGGTAAATATTTTTTAATCAAATTCACATTAGTTGCATAACAAATGGATGCCACTACTACCAAAAGCGCATAGTAATAGTTTTGTTCAGGATGATTTGAAGCTCCATTAAAGACCAGTAAAACACTTCCTAATAGACCAATGCATATTCCAATAAATTGATTTCTTTTAAAAGGGACTCCAAAAGCTAGCATTCCTAACACTAAAGTATTTAGTGGAGTTAATGAATTTAGAATGGCAGTTGTCGAACTGTCAATTTCGGTTTCGGCTAAGGCAAAAAGATAGGCAGGTAGGAATGTACCAAAAACAGCTGTTAAGGCAACGTATTTCCATTGCGATTTAGTTAGTGTAAACAAACTTTTATATCCAATTAACAGTAAAAAAAGCGCTGAAAAAATCAGACGTAAAGAGCCTAATTGTAGAGCGGTTAATCCGACTAAGCCTTTTTTAATTAAAATAAAAGAACTCCCCCAAATTAAAGAAAGAATAGTGAGGTAGACCCATTTGAGTTGTTTGGATTCCATAAAAAATAGTTTGCCTCAAAATTCTACTAATTTTGTGAAATTGTCCGTCTTTTTTTGATTAATTTTGTCAGTATCAAAGAAATAAATATCACAAATATGAAAATTACAAAAACAATATTGGCACTGGCGTTCGTTAGTTTTTTAACGGTATCCTGCAAAAAAGAAGCTGAAGCAAAGGATGTTGCTGCTGAAAAAGAAACTGCAGTACCTAAAAAAGAAGTAGTAATAGCTGCTGAAAATGTACAAACTGCGAGTTTTGAAATTGAAGGAATGACTTGTGCAATAGGTTGTGCCAAAACCATTGAAGAAGAATTAGGCGCTTTAGACGGGGTGCAAAAAGCCACGGTGGATTTCGATTCTAAAAAAGCCACAGTCGTTTTTGATAAAACAATCCAAAATCAAGAAAGTTTGACTAAAGTAGTTGAAGCTACTGCTGACGGGAAAACCTATAAAGTAGTTTTACCAAAATCATAAACGAATTGCCGTATAAAATTAAAAGCATCCTTTTTGGGATGCTTTTTTTGTTATTTCCATTTCAAAGTTTCTAGTAATCGTTGCATATCGTTTTTGATATAACTGGCGGCGGGCATAATAGAATCAAAATTAGGTTTGGCGTAAAAATAAACCGAACCTGTTACAAAATGCTTGGTGCTATCGGTAGCATAAAACTGTGAATTAGTCGCAGCGTTTCCATCTACCTGATAAAACATTCCAAATACTTTTTGTTGTGGATTTAGAAACGGTTGCTCTAAAATATCATCGGCTTTAATCACGTGTTCATAGGTTAGTTTTTGAGCATCGCGCAATAATTTATTGATATCCCCATTGACAGGTTTGTAGGTCAAATAAATGGTCGCTTTCATTTTTGGGTAGCTGATGGTGAAACCACACTCTTTTTCACCTTTAATAATTGCATCGGCATTCATCTCAAAAGTAAAAGGGCATTGACTTTCAAATTGCGCATAATTGGCTTCAGGATAGTCAAGGCGTAAATAACTTGAAGGTTTTGGTAACACTTCTTTTTTACAGCTCAACACAGTCAAGGCTAGAAGAATGAGCGTTATAAAAAGGATTGTTTTTTTTGGCATAAATAATTTTAAATGTATAGCGATTAAAAAGGTAAATCGTTAATAGGTAAAGTAGTATTCTGAGGTTCTATAGGAGTTGTTTTGTTATTTTCGGAATCTTTTTTAGTATTCAGAAAAGTAAATTCAACTACTTGGATTTCAGACGTGTGTTTCGTTGTGCCATCTTCGGCTTGCCATTGACGGGATTTAATGCGGCCTTCTACATAAATTTTATCTCCTTTAGAGAGGTATTTTTCGCATAGTTCGGCTGCTTTATTGCGTACCACTAAATTATGCCATTCTGTAGACGTAATTTTTTCGTTGGTGGTTTTGTTGATGTAGACTTCGTGTGTTGCCAATTGAAATCGGCCAATACAATTCCCTCCTTCAAAATAATGCAACTTGACTTCGTCTCCAAGATAGCCGATAAGAATCACTTTATTTACTGTTCCATTCA
>CAZOHO010000121.1:0-5829 GCA_964579755.1 uncultured Flavobacterium sp. | reverse complement strand
CTTTATAGGAATCCCAATGTGCATAGATTAAAAATAAATTGGCACCCAGTACAAAAATAGCAACAGGTACTTCCGATACTTGGGTTACAGTGTGAATTAAAAAGATATTAATTGAAATTGGCAATAAGGCTAATAAAGTTACCTTCATAAATTTGCCGCTCAACAAACTTAGACCAACAATTAATTCAACGGATTTAGCTAATGGTAAAAGGTATTTTGAAGCCATGATACCGTTCATAAAAGTCAATAAGTTTCCTGTAGGAGCTTCTGCCTCAAACAATTCAAAGAAATAGGCTACAGAAGCAAATACCATAAATGCTCCTAGTAAAATTCGGATAATCAATGTTGCAATTTTCATTATTTTTTGGTTTTAAGGTTAATGTTTCAAAAATACTTATTTTATAAATACAAAATCTTACTCCAAAAAATTATTTAAGTAGCGCTATTACCAAGCTTTATTTTTCCGTTTCTACCAATGAATTTTGTTGTATTTTTGGCATTCTAAAAGGAAACACATTGCGAACAGAAATTCATAAATCGATTACCAAACCACTAGCTTTTAAAAAGCAATTATTGGATTGGTCGCAGCAGTTTAGGGAGGTTGTTTTTATGGATAGTAATGATTATCCACAAGAGTTTTCAAGCTATGATGCTATTCTAGCAGTAGATGCTTTTACATTGATTCAGACCGATTATCACAATGCGTTTGAGGATTTACAGCAATACCAGCAAACGACTAAAGATTGGCTGTTTGGCTATTTATCGTATGATTTAAAGAATGATAGCGAAGATTTACAATCTGATAATTTTGATGGATTAGCATTTCCTGATTTGTTCTTTTTTCAACCCAAGAAATTGTTTCTCTTGAAAGGAAATCAACTCACAATCCAATACCTGAATTTATGTGATGATGAGGTAGAAACAGATTTTGATGCAATTACGAATAGGGTTAGTGTCGATTTTTCAGAGAGCGAAAGTATAGCAGTTCAAGCCCGTATTTCAAAAGAAAAATATGTTGAAAAGGTAAATGCACTTTTAGAACATTTACATCGTGGCGATGTATACGAAGCTAATTTTTGTATGGAATTTTATGCTGAGAATACTACAATTAATCCACTTGAAAAATTTAAAAGACTAAATACCATTTCTCAAACTCCTTTTGCTGTTTTTTTTAAGAATAACAAACAGTTTTTACTTTCCGCCACACCTGAACGTTATTTGAGAAAGGAAGGTGAAAATTTAATTTCGCAACCGATTAAAGGAACCGCAAAACGTTTTTCAGACCCTAAAGAAGATGAAAAATCAAAAGAAAATTTAGCGTCTGATCCAAAAGAACGCGCTGAAAATATTATGATTACGGATTTAGTTCGGAATGATTTATCTCGAACTGCCCAAAAGGGAACGGTAAAAGTTCAGGAGTTGTGCGGAATTTATTCTTTTCAACAAGTACATCAAATGATTTCTACAATCACCTCAAAATTAGATAATAAGCATTCGTTAATTGATGTTTTGAAACTAACTTTTCCTATGGGAAGCATGACAGGAGCTCCCAAGATTTCGGTAATGAAAATTATTGACGAATTGGAAGAAACTAAAAGGGGATTGTATAGCGGTGCTATTGGCTATTTTAGCCCAGATGGTAATTTTGATTTTAATGTAGTCATTCGAAGTATTTTGTATAACCAAGAAAAAAAATACGTTTCCTTTTCAGTAGGAAGTGCGATTACTTCGTTGTCTAATCCTGAAAAAGAGTACGAAGAATGTTTGCTTAAAGCCAAAGCGATGCACGAAGTGTTGTGTTAAATTGCTATGAATTAATTACTTTTGAGCATGTTGAAACAATTCCAAAATCATTTATCCAACCAATTTCCTTTTTTAGAAGGTAAGAAACTCTTACTTGCTGTTAGCGGGGGATTGGATAGTATGGTTTTAGTACACCTTTTTCAGCAATTGGACTATGAAATTGTGGTGTTGCATTGTAACTTTCAGTTGCGTGGTGTGGAAAGTTTTGGTGACCAGCAATTTATTCAAGAATACACAAGCCAAAATGGGATTTCGTTCTCGTTTACGCAATTTGATACAGAGGCTTTCGCTAAAGATTACAAATTATCAACCCAGCTGGCTGCAAGAGAGTTGCGTTACAGTTGGTTTTACGAGCAACTCGAAATTCAAAAAGGAGATTATGTTTTGACAGCTCATCACGCGGATGATAATCTGGAAACCTTTTTAATCAATCTTTCGCGAGGAACTGGTTTGGATGGGTTAACTGGAATCCCTGCTCAAAATGATATCGTAATTCGTCCTTTACTTCCTTTTACCAGACAAGAGATTGAAGAATATGCTACCCAAAATAAGTTGGTTTGGCGTGAAGATAGTAGCAATACTTCAGATAAATACTTGCGAAATAAAATTCGCCATCATTTGATTCCTGTTTTGAAAGAGTTGAATCCTAATTTCATGAATTCTTTTGAAAAGACACAGACGTATTTGCAAGAATCTCAAGAATTGGTAGCTGATGCTGCTATTATGGTGTACCAACAAGTAGCAAAAGAAAAAGATGGTGACATTTATTTTGATATCAATCAACTTTTAAAACTGCCTAATTATACTTCGTATTTGTACCAATGGCTGACAGAATTTGGTTTTACTGCCTGGGAAGATATTTATGATTTGGTAACCAATCAGTCAGGTAAACAAGTTTTTGCACCTCAGTTTAGACTAATAAAAGATCGAGATTATTTGATTTTAAGTCCTTTAAAATTAGCAACAGATAAGCAAGAGTTCTTAATTGAATCGATTGAATCGAAAGTTAATTTTCCCTTAAATATGCTGTTTTCCAATGTAACTGAGATAAGTGCTACATTAAATTCAGCTATATTTGTTGACCAAGAAAAATTACAATTTCCACTGGTTTTGCGTCGTTGGAACGAGGGTGATGTTTTTCAACCGTTTGGAATGGGAGGGAAGTCAAAAAAAGTGAGTAAATTATTCAAAGATGAAAAGTTGTCCTTGATTGAGAAAGAAAATGTTTGGCTTTTGTGTTCTGAAAGTCAAGTAGTTTGGGTTGTTGGAATTAGACAAGACGAACGATTTAAAATAGATTCAAAAACAAAAAAAATACTAAAAATAGCAATCGAATAATGAAAAAAATAGTTGTTTTATTAGTGATGGTATTGGCTTTCGCCAAAGGAAATGCACAGCTGTTGAATCCAGTAAAATGGACCACTCAAATTGAGAAAAAATCAGATGGATACTATGTGCTTACTTTTAATGGAGTGATTGATACTGGTTGGCATTTGTATTCGCAATTCACAGCTGAAGGAGGTTCGCTGCCATTGGAAGTGCTTTTTAAAAATCAAAAAGGCAATTTTGAATTGATTGGCAAAACAAAAGAAAGTAAAACGAAAACGGCTTACAATGATATATTTGAAGTCAATGAAACTTTTTTTGAGAAAAAAGCGCAATTGATACAAGAGATTCATGTGATAAATCCGAAACTCGCAAAAGTAGAAGTAAGTTTGAATTATCAAGTGTGTAAAGACGCTTGTATCAATTTAGAAAAGAATTTTACATTCGTAATTCCTTCTCAATCAAAAGAGGTTGAAAATGTTGTGTCAGTTCAGGATTCGGTAAAAACAACAGCTGTTGTTGCGTCAGATGAAGTTGTAAATAAAGAAAATTCAGCAACTGTTCAATCTACTGCAACAACACCTGTAACAGAACCAGAAAAAGGATTGCTTTCCATTTTTATTATTGCATTTTTCTCTGGATTCGCAGCTTTATTAACTCCTTGTGTGTTCCCTATGATTCCAATGACGGTAAGTTTTTTTACCAAACAAAGTAAGTCAAAGGGCGCTGGCGTTCGAAATGCTATTTTTTATGGGGTTTCGATTATTGTGATTTATGTATTGTTAGGGGTTTTGGTAACTTGGCTTTTTGGAGCTGATGCCTTGAATGCACTTTCAACTAATGTTTGGTTCAATTTGTTTTTCTTTATTTTGTTAGTAGTTTTTGCTGCTTCATTTTTAGGAGCTTTTGAAATTATGTTGCCTAATTCTTGGGCAAATAAAGTCGATAGTCAAGCCGATAGAGGAGGTATGATAGGTATTTTGTTCATGGCTTTGGCGTTAGCAATCGTTTCTTTTTCATGTACAGGTCCTATTGTAGGAACCTTATTAGTACAAGCGGCTTCTAAAGGCGGAATTGCTCCAATTGTTGGAATGTTAGGATTTTCATTGGCATTAGCCTTGCCGTTTATGTTGTTTGCACTATTTCCGGGCTGGTTAAATTCGTTACCAAAATCAGGAGGATGGTTGAATACGGTTAAAGTAGTTTTAGGCTTTTTAGAATTGGCTTTAGCCTTTAAATTCTTATCCAATGCCGATTTGGTTTTACAATTACATTTGCTAGAAAGAGAAGTGTTTTTAGCTATTTGGATTGCTATTTTTGGTACGTTAGCCTTGTATTTATTTGGAAAAATTACGTTGCCACACGATAGTCCGATGACACATATTTCAGTTGGGCGATTGTCTTTAGGTTTGGTGGTGTTGTCATTTACGATATATATGATTCCGGGATTGTGGGGAGCGCCTTTGCAACTAATCAATGCTTTTCCGCCACCAATGGAATACAGTGAAAGTCCTTTAGGAATAGGAGCAAGCTCGGTTAATTCTAGTTCATCTGTTTCAACTTTGCCAGAGGGAGCTAAACTCGGACCGCATCAAATTGTAGTTTTTGATGATTATGACAAAGGATTGGCTTATGCAAAAACAGTAAACAAGCCGATTATGTTGGACTTTACGGGTCATGCCTGTGTTAATTGTCGTAAAATGGAAAATAATGTTTGGTCTGATGAACGTATTTTGACAATTTTAAAAAATCAAGTAGTTGTGATTTCTTTGTATGTTGATGATAAAAGAGAGTTGCCTAAAAGCGAACAGTTAATTTCTAAAACAACAGGAGCAAGTATTGAAACTATTGGTGATAAATGGACTGATTTTATGATTTCAAAATACAAAACGAATACACAGCCTTTGTATGTGTTGACTGATTTAGAAGGAACTAGTTTGAATTCAAAACAGCCTACTATTAGTTTTGTTGGTATAGAAGAATATGAATCGTGGTTAAAAGAAGGTCTTTCGAACTTCAAGAAATAATAAAAGAATCTCTAAAATAGATAAACCGCAAGTTGTATAATTTGCGGTTTTTTTGTGTATAAAAAAACACCCTAAAATTTAGGGTGTTTTAAAAAAAATATCAAGTGGAGTAACTATTATAGAAATTCTCCGTGTTGAGTAATATCTAATCCTAATTCTTCTTTGTCTTCACTAACTCTTAGAGGAGTAATTTTGTTTACAATAAAGAATAAAGCATAAGAAGCAGAGAAAGCAAAGATAGATACTAATACAAGTGCTTTTAATTGGGTTAAGAACAAAGTAGCATCACCAAAGATTAATCCTTGATTGTCGCCAACAATTGGGTTAATTGCTTTAGAAGCAAATACCCCTGTTAATAACATACCTACCATACCACCAACACCGTGACAAGCAAATACATCTAAAGCATCGTCAATTTTTCCTTTAGGGAATTTCATTACCATAAAGTTACTGATGATACTAGCAATAATACCTATAGTGATTGCGTGAGGAATGCTTACAAACCCAGCAGCAGGAGTGATGGCAACTAAACCAACAACTGCACCAATACAAGCTCCCATTGCAGATAATTTATGACCTAAAATTTTATCTAAGAATACCCAAGCCATTGCAGCAGCAGCAGCAGCTACAGTAGTTGTTCCTAATGCTTGAGCAGCAAGTCCATTTGCTCCAA
>CAZOHO010000120.1:0-5860 GCA_964579755.1 uncultured Flavobacterium sp. | reverse complement strand
AAACTATTAAAATCTAATTTTGTTTCAAGATGTGAAATTACATTAAATAAACGAAAATGAATAAAGATAAAGTTCAAATTTTTGACACCACCTTAAGAGACGGCGAACAGGTCCCAGGATGCAAGTTAGATACTGCTCAAAAGCTAATTATTGCCGGTCGATTAGACGAAATGGGGGTTGATATTATCGAAGCGGGATTTCCCGTCTCAAGCCCTGGAGATTTTTTATCTGTTTCAGAAATCAGTAAAATTGTAAAAAATGCTACTGTTTGTGGTTTGACTAGAGCAGTTAAAAATGATATTGATGTTGCTGCTCAAGCGCTGCAATATGCTAAAAAACCTCGTATTCATACAGGAATTGGCACTTCTGAATCACACATTGTACACAAATTAAATACTACCAAAGAAGATATTATTGCTAGAGCCAAAGCGGCTGTTGCCCATGCAAAATCGTATGTAGAAGATGTAGAATTCTATGCCGAAGATGCGGGTAGAACGGATAATGCCTTCTTAGCGCAAGTTTGTGAAGAAGTAATCAAATCAGGAGCTACGGTACTTAATATCCCTGATACTACTGGATATTGCTTACCTGATGAGTACGGAGCAAAAATTAAATACCTTAAAGAAAACGTAAAAGGAATTGACAATGTGACGATTTCTTGTCACTGTCATAATGATTTAGGAATGGCTACTGCCAATTCAATCGCAGGTGCAATTAATGGTGCGCGTCAAATCGAGTGTACTATTAATGGTATTGGAGAAAGAGCTGGAAATACAGCTTTAGAAGAAGTAGTAATGGTGTTCAAACAACATCCTTATTTGAATTTATATACCGATGTGAATTCAAAACAATTGAATGAAATGAGCCGATTGGTTTCAGATAGTATGGGAATGATGGTGCAACCCAACAAAGCAATTGTTGGTGCCAATGCCTTTGCTCACAGTTCTGGAATTCACCAAGATGGTGTAATCAAAAATAGAGCGACATACGAAATTATTGATCCTTTGGATGTAGGAGTGAATGAATCGTCTATTATTCTTACAGCTAGAAGTGGTAGAGCGGCTTTGGCTTACCGTGCTAAAAAAGTAGGGTACGAATTGACTAAAGTGCAATTGGATATCGTTTATGTCGAATTCTTGAAATTTGCCGATATAAAGAAAGAAGTATTAGATGAAGATATTCATCAAATTGTTGAAGCAAGTAAATGTTTACAAGCCTAATCCATAAAGAGTAAAAAAATGAATTTAAAAATAGCAGTACTTTCAGGAGACGGAATCGGTCCAGAGGTTACTTTGCAAGCTAAAAAAGCCTTGCACGCTATTGGTGTGGTGTACAATCACGAGTTTGTTTTTGAAGATGCTTACATCGGCGCTATTGCTATTGAAAAAACAGGAAAACCACTTCCGGAACAAACTTTGAATTTATGTAGAAATACGGATTCGATTTTGTTTGGCGCTATTGGTGACCCAAAATATGACAATAATCCAGAGGCGAAAGTACGTCCAGAACAAGGCTTACTTAAACTTCGTAAAGAATTAGGTTTGTTTGCCAATATCAGACCTATTAAAGCGTATCCAAAGTTAATGAACTCGTCACCAATTAAAAAAGAAGTACTTCAAGGTACTGATTTTGTGGTTTACAGAGAGTTGAATGGTGGAATGTACTTTGGAGAAAAAAAGACGAACGAAGCAGGAACGTATGCTTCGGACTTGTGTGAATATAATGAAGAAGAAATTGTAAAGATTTCGCATTTGGCTTTCAAAGCAGCACAAACTCGACGTAAAAAAGTGACTTTGGTGGATAAGGCCAATGTATTAGAAACGTCAAGATTATGGCGAAAAGTAGTGACTAAAATTGCTGCAGCATATCCAGACGTTACTTTGGAATACATGTATGTAGACAATGCTTCGATGCAAATTATAGTTAATCCAAGACAATTTGATGTCTTGTTAACCGATAATTTATTTGGTGATATTTTATCAGATGAAGCCAGTGTAATTTCGGGTTCTATCGGATTGATGTCGTCAGCTTCTTTGGGAGAGCAACATTCTTTATTTGAACCTATTCACGGTTGTTATACCGAAGCGAAAGGAAAAAATATAGCCAACCCAATTGCGTCAATACTTTCTGTAGCTTTATTATTAGAACATTTTGGTTTGGTTACCGAATCAAAAAAAGTAATTGCCGCGGTAGAGAAAGCAATAGTTAGCAATGTCGTCACCGTGGATTTGAAAGTAGATTCTCAATTTGGAACCAATGAAGTAGGGGATTTTGTTGCCAACTATATTCTAAATGAAGGGGATTTGTATTTCAAAAAAGATTTTGTCCAATTGGGACAATCAACGATAGTTTAATTATAAATAAAAGAGAGGTTCACAGAATTTTGGACTTCCAAAATAATAAGAATAAAAACAATGGAATTAAATAAATACAGTAAGATAATCACGCAAGACGAAACACAACCCGCTTCTCAAGCCATGTTGTATGGAATTGGATTAACTGAAGAAGATCTTAAAAAAGCGCAGGTTGGAATTGTGAGCATGGGATATGATGGGAATACCTGTAACATGCACTTGAATGACTTAGCAAAAGATATTAAGGCAGGAGTTTGGGATGCTGATTTAGTAGGATTGATTTTTAATACTATTGGAGTAAGTGACGGTATTTCTAATGGAAATGATGGAATGCGTTTTTCATTAGTGTCAAGAGATATTATTGCTGATTCTATTGAAGCAGTTATGGGAGCGCAATGGTATGATGCCATGATTGCTGTTCCAGGTTGTGATAAAAATATGCCCGGATCATTAATGGCTATGGGTAGGGTAAATCGCCCTTCTATTATGGTGTACGGAGGATCTATTCATCCTGGAAAATGGAAAGGAGAATCGTTGAATATTGTTTCGGCTTTTGAAGCTTTAGGAAAGAAATTCAACAACACGATTACACCAGAAGATTTTAAAGGAGTGATTCAAAATGCATGTCCAGGGGCAGGTGCTTGTGGTGGAATGTACACTGCTAATACGATGTCATCGGCAATTGAAGCATTAGGAATGAGTTTGCCTTATAGTTCGTCTAATCCAGCGTTAAGTCCAGAAAAAAAACAAGAATGTGTTGATGCTGGGAAAGCCATTAGAATTTTGTTAGAAAAAGACATTAAACCTAGAGACATTATGACACGTAAAGCATTTGAAAATGCCATTACGATGGTCGCAGTTTTAGGTGGTTCTACCAATGCAGTAATGCACTTGATTGCTATTGCGCATTCAGTTGGGATTGAATTGACATTAAAAGATTTTCAAGATATTAGTGATAAAACACCTTTATTGGCTGATTTGAAACCAAGTGGAAAATACTTAATGGAAGATTTACACGACGTAGGTGGTGTTCCTGCAGTAATGAAATATTTACTGAAAGAAGGATTTTTACACGGAGATTGTTTGACTGTAACAGGAAAAACATTAGCTGAAAACTTGGCATTAGTTCCTGATTTGAATGATGGTCAAGAAGTAGTATACGAAATTCAAAAAGCATTGAAATCTACTGGAAATATTCAAATTTTATACGGAAATATCGCAACTGAAGGTTGTGTAGCTAAAATTAGTGGTAAAGAAGGAGAGTTTTTTGAAGGAACAGCTATCGTTTATGAAAATGAGCATGATGTAATCAAAGGAGTAAGAGGTGGAGAAGTAAAACCGGGTAATGTAGTAATAATTCGTTATTGTGGTCCAAAAGGAGGCCCAGGTATGCCTGAAATGTTGAAACCAACATCGGCAATCATGGGAGCAGGATTAGGAAGTACTGTAGCTTTGATTACTGACGGACGTTTCTCTGGAGGTTCACACGGTTTCGTTGTAGGACACGTAACACCAGAAGCATATGAAGGTGGAGCTATTGCTTTAATTCAAAACGGAGATGTGATTACAATTGATGCGGTTAAAAACACCATTAATTTGAAAATATCTGACGAAGAATTGGCGAAAAGAAGAGCCAATTGGGTGCAACCACCATTGAAAGTAACACAAGGGGTATTGCTAAAATATGCAAGAGCAGTTTCAAGTGCCTCAACAGGTTGTGTAACTGATAAATAAGAATTGTCCTGAGCTATTTAAATAATCAAATAGAGTAAAAAAAATGAGAATATCAGGTGCAGAAGCCGTTATTAGATGCTTATTAGCAGAAGGAGTAGACTTGGTTTATGGTTACCCAGGAGGTGCTATTATGCCAGTTTATGACGAATTATATAAATTTAGAGAAGAATTACACCATGTTTTGGTACGCCATGAGCAAGGAGCAACCCATGCTGCACAAGGATTTGCCAGAGCAACAGGAAAAGTAGGAGTAGCTATTGCTACTTCAGGACCAGGAGCTACTAATTTAGTAACTGGAATTGCCGATGCACAAATTGATTCTACGCCTTTAGTATGTATTACTGGACAAGTAGGAAAGCATTTGTTGGGTTCGGATGCGTTTCAAGAAACGGATATTATCAGTATTTCGACTCCTGTAACCAAATGGAATTACCAAATTACAGAAGCAGACGAAATTCCAGAGATCATCGCAAAAGCATTTTATATCGCAAAATCAGGTCGTCCAGGTCCTGTATTAATTGATATTACTAAAAATGCGCAATTTGACGAATTGGATTTCAGTTATAAAAAATGCACTAGCATTAGAAGTTATATTCCAAAACCTACTTTAAAATTAGACCAAGTTGCAGCAGCAGCAGCAGTAATTAATAGTGCTAAAAAACCAATGATTGTTTTTGGTCAAGGAATTATTCTTGGAGAAGCAGAAGCCGAATTAAAAGCATTTGTAGAAAAAACAGGAATTCCAGCTGCATGGACTGTTTTAGGACTTTCAGCATTACCAACAGATCATCCTTTAAATGTAGGTATGGTAGGAATGCACGGAAATTACGGGCCTAATGTTTTGACAAACGAATGTGATGTATTAATTGCATTAGGAATGCGTTTTGATGATCGTGTTACGGGTAATTTAGAAACCTATGCAAAGCAAGCCAAAGTAATTCACTTTGAAATTGATCCCGCTGAAGTAGATAAAAATGTAAAAACAGAGGTTGCCGTTTTAGGAGATGTGAAAGAAGCCTTGGCTGCAATACTACCTCTTGTAGAGGCTAAGACTCACGAATCTTGGCATAACGAATTCAAAGAAAAATATAAAGTTGAATTAGAAGCGGTTATTGATGACGAATTGAAACCGAAAAAAGAAGGAATCTCTATGGGAGAAACCATCGAAATGATCAACAAACACTCGAAAGGGGATGCAATTATGGTTTCAGACGTGGGGCAACATCAGATGTTTACTTGTCGTTATTCAAAATTCAATTCGACCAAAAGTAATATTACCTCTGGAGGTTTAGGAACAATGGGATTTGCTTTACCAGCAGCTATTGGTGCTAAAATGGGACGACCAGATCGAGAAGTAGTTGCTATTATTGGTGATGGTGGTTTCCAAATGACTATTCAGGAATTGGGTACCATTTTTCAAACACAAGTTCCAGTGAAGATCGTGGTATTAAATAACGAGTTTTTAGGAATGGTGCGCCAATGGCAACAATTGTTTTTTGACAAACGTTATGCTTCTACAGAAATGATTAATCCTAACTTTATTGCTATTGCCGAAGGGTATTACATTAAAGCGAAGAAAGTAACAAAACGCGAAGATTTAGATGCAGCAGTTGCCGAAATGATGGCTTCGAAAGAATCGTATTTCTTAGAAGTTTTGGTAGAAAAAGAGAACAACGTATTTCCAATGATTCCAACAGGAGCTTCGGTTTCCGATATTCGATTAAGTTAATACTATGGAAAATAAAACATTCACCATTTCTGTATATTCAGAA
>CAZOHO010000119.1:0-5918 GCA_964579755.1 uncultured Flavobacterium sp. | reverse complement strand
AAGACAAATACGGTAAAGGACGTGAACGCCAAACCGAGTTGCGCAGTTTTGATACTATTGAAGCTACGAAAGTAGTATTGCGTAACACCAAATTATATGTCAATAAAGAAGAAGGATTTTTAGGGACTGGACTTAAAAAAGATGAATATGTCGCTGATTGTTCGGACATTGATGATGTGATTGTTTTCCTTCGAGACGGAAAAATGATGATTACCAAAGTGGACGAAAAGAAATTCATTGGCAAGGATATAATTCATATTGCGGTGTTTGATAAAAACGACAAACGTACCATTTACAACATGATGTATCGCGATGGTAAAAACGGATCAACCTTTATCAAGCGTTTCAATGTTTCGGGAGTTACTCGTGATAAATTTTACGATTTAACTCAAGAAAATGCAGGCTCAATGGTCTTGTATTTTTCTGCTAATCCAAATGGAGAAGCCGAAGTGGTAACTATTTTATTACGTCAGGTAGGTAGTGTTAAAAAGCTGAAATGGGATGTTGATTTCTCTGACATTGCCATTAAAGGTCGTGCTTCGAGAGGAAATACCGTTTCTAAATACCCAATCAAGAAAATCGAATTGAAAGAAAAAGGAATTTCTACTTTGCGTCCAAGAAAAGTTTGGTTTGATGATACGGTACAACGATTGAATGTAGATGGTCGTGGCGAATTATTGGGAGAATTCAAGCCGAATGATCGTTTGTTAATTATCAATCAAACAGGTAAGCTAAAAACGATTATACCGGAATTGACTACACATTTTGACGAAGACATGATAGTGTTGGAAAAATGGAATCCTAAGAAACCAATTTCTACCATATATTATGATGGTGAAAAAGAACGTTATTTTGTAAAACGTTTCTTGGTAGAAAATGAGAATAAAGAAGAACTATTTATTACTGAACATGAGAAATCGCAATTAGAAATTGTTTCTACAGATTGGCGCCCAATGGCAGAAATTGTTTTCACTAAAGTAAAAGGTGTTCAAAAAGATAATCAAACGATTGACTTAGAGCAATTCATAGCAGTAAAAGGAATTAAGGCTATTGGAAATCAATTGACAGCCGATAAATTAAAACAAGTCAATTTATTAGAATCATTACCTTTTGAAGAACCAGAAGAAGAAGTGGAAGAAATAACATCTACTAATGAAGAAGGGGATTTGGAAGATATTCCAACAGATACCGATGATGACGGTCAAATTACTTTAAGTTTAGTATAAAAAAAGCTCCTGAAAAGGAGCTTTTTTTATACTAAACTTAAAGTAATTATTTTTTCTTGATTTTCATATTGATCATTTCTACCACTAAAGAGAAAGTAATGGCAAAATACAAATAGCCTTTAGGGAGCGGAGTTACATGATTTCCGAAAATTAAAGCGTCAGATAAGTGCGCACTTTCTGTAAGAAGCATCATTCCAATTAGGATTAAGAACGCTAAACCTAAAATTTGAATAGAAGGATGTTTGTTTACAAAAGTCCCTACAGGTACTGCAAATTGCATCATAATGAATACAGAAACTACTACGGCAGTAATCATTATATACAAAGCGCCTTCAACACCATTGGTCATACCTACTGCAGTTAATATACTATCAAATGAGAATACAATATCAATCATAATGATTTGTAGAATAACATTTTGAAAGGATTTAGTAGCTGCCTCTTTAATTTCTTTTTCTTCTTCTCCTCTTTCGTCTACTTTTTCACGGATTTCATTGGTGCTTTTGTAAATTAAAAATAAACCACCTAATAGTAAAATAACACTTTGCCCCGTTATTCCTGCAGAGAACCAACTGAAATCGATATGGAACCATGGTTCTTTCATTTGTATTAATAAATTGATTCCAAACAAAAGGGCAATACGCATGAACATGGCTAAAAACATTCCTATTTTAGTAGCTCTTTTTCGTTTTTCGGCTGGTAATTTACCTGTTGCAATAGAAATAAAAATGATGTTATCGATTCCTAATACAATTTCTAAAAACGTTAAGGTTAAAAGCGCAATCCAAGCGTCTGGATTTAAAAATACTTCCATTTTATTGAGTTAAGTGTTGATATTTATTTAGTGTTGATTTCTCCAATTTTAGTAACGGTACCACGTTGTTTGGTGTCTACACCTACCATTCCGAATTCAAAGGTATAGGAATTTTTTGAGGTGGTCAAAATCTTCATGCTAATAGCATTTTTTTCTTGATTATTTTTGGGATGTTTTTTACGCAAGACATATTCGCAGTCGCTTATCCAACGCACGGTTGCAGTATCTGTTTTACCATCAAAAATTTCAACTTCAATACTGTCGTTTCGTTCAAAAAAAGTAGTTTTTTTGACACCCTCTATTTCGTGTTCAAATTTGAATTTTCCTGTTTTGAAATCTTTGCAATTGTGTTCGGTATTATAGCAAGAAGCTAGAGATAGCAAACAAAGTAAAGCAATTGTGTTTTTCATTTAATCTATTTTTATATCGTATTTATCCAAAAGCCCTACAATTCCTTGGGTTGAAAATTTCGCTTTTTTCATTGGGTTGAATTCGGGATCAATTTTGTAATTACACGCAGTTCTGAAATCAGCACCCGCTAACTGACTATCATTAAAAATAGCGTTGTCTAGATTACAATTATCAAAAACGACATTGTTTAACTGAGTACCTATAAAGGTCGTTTCTTTCATAGAACAAGTCGAGAAATTCGTTTTAGGCATTTTTTTATTGGCAAACGAAGCATAATCTAAAACACAATCTTGAAAACTCACTTGAAATAAAAAATCAGTGCAGGTATTAAAATGAATGCCTAATAATTTGCAATTTTTGAAGTGAACCGTTTTTAAACTGGTTCCTGTAAAATGAACCATTGACAGATTGCAGTCAATGAATTCGCAATCCATAAAGGTATTATTACTTAAATCGGAATTGGAAAAATCACAGTTTTTGAAAACACAATCTTCAAACTCACGATGATTGATTCGGCCGTTGAGAATAACTACTTTTTCAAAGGTTTTTTGAATGTTGATGAGGTTTTCCATTAGTCGTTGAATAAACTTTTCATAATCGTTTTTAATCCGACATATAGACAATATACCCCAAAAATACATAAGCCAATTCCAATAGCTAAAACCAAATAATGCCAATCATTTTTTTGATTCATAAACGCATTATGAATTACCGCTGGACCAATAAAAAGTAATGGCAAAGCACCTGACAGGTATTTTAGGGCTTTCGCCAAAAGGTCTTTGTTGGTGGCCATGATTTAGTGTTTTTGCGAATTATAAAAATCAACTGCTTTTCGCACGCTACCCATCTGGCTTAATAATTGGCTTCCTTGTTCATACGAAACAGGAATTTCGCTCATAATCATTTTAACACCACGATCCACTAATTTAGCATTGCTCAATTGCATGTCGACCATTTTATTCCCTTTGACTTTCCCTAGCTGAATCATAGTAGCTGTAGAAATCATATTCAATACTAATTTTTGTGCTGTTCCTGCTTTCATACGGGAACTACCAGTAACAAATTCTGGCCCAACAATTACTTCAATTGGATATTGAGCCGTTTGCGACAGCGGACTTCCAGCATTGCAAGAAATACTTCCTGTGATGATGTTGTTTTCGTTGCAGGCTTGTAACCCCCCAATAACATAAGGAGTTGTTCCTGAAGCTGCAATTCCGATTACCACATCATTAGAGCTGATAGCACATTCTTGCAAGTCAGTCCAAGCTTGCGTGGCATTGTCTTCGGCATTTTCAACCGCACGACGGATAGCTTTATCACCACCGGCTATGATTCCGTTAACTAAATCAAAAGGAACGCCAAACGTAGGCGGACATTCAGAGGCATCTACAATTCCCAAACGCCCCGAAGTACCGGCTCCAATATAAAACAATCGGCCTCCTAATTTCATTTTAGCCACAATTTGAGCTACTAATGCTTCAATAGAAGGCAATGCTTTGGCTACAGCCAACGGTACCGTTTGGTCTTCTTGATTGATGTTGAACAATAGTTCTTGTACCGACATTTTTTCTAAATGTTCGTATTTTGAAGCTTGTTCTGTAGTTTTAGTAAAAGTCATTTGTTATGTTTTTATGTGGGGCTATTTACTTTAAAATTAAAAATATTATATAAAATATGCCAAGGCAAATCCCAATACAATCATGGATATTTTAGCGATATTGAACTTGTGGCCTTCGCTACTTTCAAAAATGATTGTGGATGAAATATGAAATAAAATCCCAATAACGATGGCGGTGATTTCGGTATAGTAGGCATTCAATAATGGCAAATAATCGGAAAGAATTGTTCCCAATGGTGTCATGATTGCAAAGGTAATCATGAATAGAAAAATGGCTTTTTTATCCAAATTAGCATTGATAAAGAAAGTCGTTAAAATGATCGCAATAGGTAAGTGGTGAATGGCAATTCCCAAGGCCAAATCGTGATGGTGTCCCACAGGAAATCCTTCGGCTAGGGCGTGAATACAAAGACTGATAAACAATAGCCATGGAATATGATTCATTTTTGAATGACCGTGCACGTGACCATGTTCGGCACCTTGAGAGAAATATTCTAAGATAATTTGGAACAAAATCCCCACCATAATAAACAATCCGATACGGCCGTTCTTACTTTCGTAAATTTCTGGTAATAGATGAATCACGGTCAACGATAACAAAAAAGAACCGCTGAATGCCAAAAGCAATTTGAGTTTCGCTTTGTCTTTTGGTTGGAAAACCAAAGCAAAAATGTAACCTATCAATACAGAAAGTAAGGGTAAAAGATAATTCATTATTTAAAAATCATGATTAATCGTTCGCTTTCGGTTTGATGGAATTTCTTCAATTTATAATCCCCAAAGATATCCAATAAATAAATACCTGCTTCTTCCATCATATCTTGAAAATTTTGCAAAGTCAAAGCTTGTACTTTTTCGGTGAAATGAAAAGATTCATCTTGATCTTTAAAGGCAATTTCTTTGTAAATATGCCCGTCTTTCACATAGCGTTGGATATGGAAATCTATACCTTCTACAGTTTTGGTTTCTACAGGAACTAGATTAGCGATTACCTGATTCACATTCATGAAATCAATTACAGCAAAACCATGTTCGGTCAAGCTTTCTTTGATGGCAATAAGTGTTTTCAAGTTGTCGGCATCATTTTCAAAGTAGCCAAAACTGGTGAATAAATTAAAAATGGCATCAAATTGATCCTCCATTTTTTCACGCATATCATGCACTTGAAAGTGCAAACTACTGTTACTGTTTTTATTGGCTTCAGCAATACTATTTTCTGACAAATCAGCACCAATAACATCAAAACCCAATTGGTTTAAATAAATAGCATGACGCCCTTTTCCACACGCTAAGTCCAATACTTTGGCTTTTTCGGGAAGATTAAGGTAATGGGTCAAATTATCCATGAAAATTTGTGCTTCACGGTAATTGCGTTCCTTGTATAAAATATGGTAATACGGCGTATCAAACCAGGAAGCAAACCAGTTTTGAGTGGGCTTTTGAGTAGCTATTACAGCTGGTTTAGCATCTTCAGACATTTATTCTTTTTCAATTAATTCAAGTCCACAAATTTAGTGTATTTTTGCACAAAATAACCCTATTATTTGGATTCAAAATTCAATAAATGGCGTTTTTACGTACTGCTGCAACAAAAACAAAACGAAAGCAGTGGAATAGAATAGAAAAAATGGAAGAAAATTTTAAAATGATTGCCAAAACCTTTTTTGGTTTTGAAGAGATACTAGCCAAAGAATTAAGAGATTTAGGCGCACAAGATGTAGAGCAAGGCATTCGAATGGTCAGTTTTAAAGGTGACAAAGGATTTATGTACAAAGCCAATTTGTCGTTGCGTACGGCTTTGAAAATTTTAAAACCGATTTATACTTTTAGAGCCAATAATGAAAATGCT
>CAZOHO010000118.1:0-5982 GCA_964579755.1 uncultured Flavobacterium sp. | reverse complement strand
AATGTTCGCTTTCGCAAAGAAATTTTAAAAAAAATAAAGCAATTTTAAATCAAATCTCCTAAGCTATTGACAGCCAAATACCTTTCGACAGTAAAACCTTCGGCATGCTCTACTCCTACCAATCGTCCTAAATCTTGAGAGCATAAATTAGGTGTAATTAGTTTTTCTTTGAGTAGTTTTTTAGACAAGCTGGGGTAATGAAAATTTAGAAAAACTTAGTGCTTTTTTCTCGTGTGTCACAAAAGTGTCATGAAATGAGTTATGAAATTAAATTTTTTAAAAAAGTTAAACTTACAAATGGAAGAGTTGGAATATCATTCTTCTATGACAACAAAAGGTATCGTTATTTTAATTGCAAAGCAATTGATATCGATATCCACCCAAACACCTGTAAAGACGATTTAAAAGAAAAACAACTTGAATCGATGTATTGTGCTTTCGCTGAAAAATTAACTAAAGGGTGGCGTCCTACAAAGTTAATTAAACCTAAAGTAACAAAACCAATTGACATCAATCTCTTCGAAGCAATTACAATAGCATTCGAACAAAAAAAGAAAATGGACTACAGCAATCGTTATAAAAAGGATTTAACGTGTGCTTACAAAAAAATCAGCGAATACATACTCCACAATGAGTACAAAAGGCTAATGCTAAGTGAATTTGATGCTGGTATAATCAAAGAGCTACTAAACTACATTAGCGCATCCAAACGAGTGCAACTCAATTATAAGAACAACTACTCCTCGATGCTGACAGAATACTTTGAAAAGTACAACCTTTCCAATCCATTTCGTCAAGTTAAGTTGGTTAAGCAAGAAGAAGTACTTCATAAACCAATAAAAGACATCAAGCTGGTATTTGAAGAGTTACGATTGTTTAATTCAAACTTACACCTCTGCTGTTTATTAGCCTATGGATGCTTATTAAGACCTCACAGAGAAATAAGAAATCTTAAATGGAGTGATTTTAATGACGACTGTACATTCATCAGCCTCTCAGGATCACAAAACAAAGGTAAGAAGAACAGAATAGTTCCTATTCCTAAATTCGTACAACAGTATATTATAAAAGGTAACGATGAGCACAATATTTTTACCCATTCGGAACAAGTATACAATGAGTTCTATTTCAAAACATTATGGGGAAGATTCAAAAAAGAATCGGAATTGATTAAGGAGGATAATACACTTTATAGTTTTAGACATACTGGAGCTATAAATGTTTATGAAAAAACTGGAAGTTTAAGCAAATTACAGCAAGTAATGGGTCACAGTAATCTAAATACATCGCTAACCTATTTAAGAGGCTTAGGTGTAAAGCAATTGACAATTGAGGACATGCCTGAGCTATTTTAAATTGAAACTCATCATCAATTATGATATACTTGACACGATGCTTAATCAAGTAATTAACTTAAAACTAATATTTTCTATAAATATCTTCAAATATCATTGAAAGTGAGTTTTTTAATTTTAAACCTTTTCTAATAATATGCGGATTAACAATGTATACTTTACCCATCCTTTTATTCTCCCTCATTATACCGTAATATAAAACTCCTAACTTTTCTAATTTTTTCAACTTACCTCTTACTGATTGTGTAGTAGAATTAGTCAATTTTGCTATGCTTTCGGTATTATGTGGGTCATTTTCGTTCTTCATGCAAATATTGCTTCCTAATAGCAAGTTGCTTGAAATCGTGATTAGTAGTGCAAGCTCAACCTGCTTTATGTTATTAGCCAGCAAAATCAATAATTTGTCTGTATCAAGATATACGAATGCTTTGCTGTTAATACTAATCTCGCCAGTACTAGTTCTTTGAAGTAATCCTAATTCACTAGTATCAATTATCTCTCCAGTTTCTGTATCAGTTATGTGTTTAATTTTTTTATCCTTGTAACGTCGTATAATTGTTCCCATTTTTAATCTAATTTTACCCACACAAAGATATAAATATTTTTCATATTTATGTATTTTGTGAAAAAAAAATATAAATTAAAATTCATAAATGAATGATAATCAATTATGGTTAAGCTATTCTTTAATAATAGTAATCATTTTACTAAAAAACAGTAAAGAAAACACCTTTTATAGTGGAACTAGAACCTGATGTTCTTTAGTACAAGAAATATTGCTGTTGGTTCTTTTACAGCTGTATTCACACCTCTAGTAAGAAGTCTATTTTAAAGCAGAAACATGTTATATGCTTCCAATAAAGTTAATATAGCATTGATACACTTGCATCACGAGAAATGTTAGTTCTAGCTGATTTGTAACAGAAAAAATTATTTTAGCATGTACAGGACAGTAGTAGCATCCCAGCTAAGACCTTCTATTCAACTAATCAACTTGGAACACTCCCACATAAACATAAATGAGAGGTTTCTTAACATGCAATAAAATATTCTTATGTTTGTAAGAACGTATCGTAACACATTATAGCTTAGCTAATGGATAAATTTGAAGATATAGACTATTGGAAAGGAATAGTTCTTTACGGCTTAAATCAGGCTACTTACAAGATAGCACTAGGCAAAACTATTCTAGAACTAGCTTCTGAAGGTAAAGAGACCATAGAATGGCAACAGCTATCCAAAGTTTATTTAGATACCTACATTGAGAGACTTACAACTAGCGATAATCCACAGCAAAGCAATCCCTCAAGAAGAACTAAGATGGAGAGAATTGTTGACTCACTAAGAAAAGGATTAATTGATTATGATGGCGCAGTTAATTTAGTAGCAACAGAAGCTTTTAATGATGTTGTACCAAGGTTTCAGACCATTGGAACAGATAAAGATATTGTAGGGGATAAGTTCTACCACTTTGATTTTGGGAAAAAGTTCTATTTACACGATGCTACTTTCCAAATCAATGAAACATCGAAGCAAGAGCTCACAGATGAACTTGATTCAAGATGGAGCTTATTAGAAGGAGCTTTCTCCATAGCTCATGGTGATTTTAAGCTGTCTAATGATGTCAGAGATGTTTACCTGGAGAATAGTTACTCTAGGACCAATATTACAGGCAACATTCCATTCTTACAAGGATATCAGGGAAACACGTGTTTCTATTGTGGTGAAAGGATAGGGGATAAAGATGTTCATGTGGATCATGTTTTACCAAGGCAATTCATCCAACATGATGAAATATGGAACCTTGTGTTGAGTCATAGCATCTGCAACATGAACAAAAATGATGCATTAGTAGGAAAGCACTACTTTGAGAAGCTAATATCACGTAATGAGAATATCATGGGAAGTAATCATCCATGGAAAAAGAAGATTGCTGATGCTCTTGGAGACACTCCTGTAAAAAGGAATAAGTCAATGCTTTATCATTATGATAACGCAAAGATTGTCCTTAAAAATAATTACTGGGAGAACTCTCCTAATTATAACAGAGAAACAGATCCTTTCTTTAAAAGGCTAATAACAAAACTAAATAACCGATGAGTGTTTTTCAGCAAATAGAACCACAGCACTTTGTTTTTGAAACAGAATATTTCTTTGCAATCTATGATAGGTTTCCAGTTTCTCCAGGACATCTTTTAATCATTTCTAAGGCTTTAAAACTTGATTACTTTAGTCTGGATGAAATAGAGAAAAACGACCTTATTATAGCTATTAAATGCGGCAAAGAAGAGGTTGAAAAACAACATTCTCCTTCAGGGTACAACATAGGAATGAATTGTGGAGAAGATGCTGGTCAAACTGTTATGCACTTCCATTGTCACATTATACCAAGATACAAAGGCGATATGAAAAACCCTAGAGGAGGCATAAGACATTGTGTTGAAGGCAAAGGGTATTATTAATTTTTTAAAATAAATAAGATGAGTAGAGAAATAATTTTTGGAGAAATTGCAGGAATAGAAGAAGGACACTGGTTTGAAGGTAGAAAAGAAATGATGCCTTCAAGTTTTCATAGAAACTGGGCTGCAGGAATTGATGGAAATGGGAATGAAGGAACAGCAGCTATAGTTTTGTCAGGAGGGTATGAGGATGATCAAGACTTTGGGGATGAAATAATTTACACTGGTGCAGGAGGAAATGATACAAATAGCGGCAAACAAGTTGAAGATCAAAAATGGGAAAACAAAGGAAATGCAGGGCTATTAAAAAGCATGAATGAAGGTTTGCCTGTTAGAGTAATTCGTGGTTATAAACATAAGTCAGATTTTTCTCCAACTAGTGGCTACATATATTCTGGCCTATTTAGTGTTGTTGATGCTTGGGAAGAAATAGGAAAAAGTGGCTATAAAATTTGTAGATTCAGATTAGAATATAGTGGAAATAATATCTTAAGAAAAACTCCAGAAGAAATAGAACTTGATTATAGTACTAAAGAAAAAAGGAGAAAAGAAGGAACTGTTTTGAGAATTATTAGAGACACTAAAATCTCTAATGAAATAAAGAAGCTTTATAATTATGAATGTCAAGTTTGTAATACAACTATAGTTACAAAATCAGGAAGATATGCTGAAGGAGCCCACATAAGACCTCTAGGAAGTCCACATGAAGGGGATGACAATTCTAATAATTTGATATGTCTTTGCCCAAACCATCATGTTATGTTTGATAAGGGATCATTTTCTATCTTAGAAAATTTTCAACTAACAGGATGTGAATCTGGAGAATTAATAGTTCATCCAAAACATAAAATAAATGTTTTAAATCTAGAATACCATAGAAAAAGCCATGGATACAATTAAAGTTGTTTGTGGAATTATCTTTAATGAAGAGAAGATTTTGATATGCAGAAGGAAACCAACCAAGTCTTTTGGAGGCTATTGGGAATTTCCAGGAGGTAAAATAGAGAAAGGTGAATCAGAAGAATTATCTTTAATTCGAGAACTTAAAGAAGAACTCGGAATCAAGGTTGAAAACATTACTTATTTTAAATCCAATATTCATGACCATGGGAGTTTTATTATTGAATTAATTGCTTATAAATGTAGATTTATTAAAACTGCTTTCAAACTAGCGGATCATGATTTAACTGAATGGATAAACATTCAAGAACTAGATAAGTGGAACTTATCACCTGCGGATATTCCAATTGCAAAAGAATTAATGTATGATCAACATGAGAAAACTTAAACAATAAACAAGAATTACTTTAAATTAAAAGCAATTAGAGGTTTCTCTGCAATCTTTTGTTATTAATATATGTAAACGAGTAGGTACCTCCCAACAACCACCCGCTATAACGATTTTCAAACCGATAACTGCCTTCTGATTCCGCTGATTCCATTTTGGATTTTATAATAATCAATTTGAGATTTTTTACTAGATTTGTAATATTCTGTAAACAATTTTAAGACATAACAGCATGGTCAAAATAGTAAAATACCTTAGCTTAACAATCACATTACTTTTATTGAACAGCTGTTCTACAACATTGTTACCAGCTACAAGTGTAAAAAATGAAGAGCTAAGAAATTATAAATATATTTACATTACACCAACCAATAGTCTTACATCAAGTTATGGCACTTCTATTAATGGACAGTATTATTCTTCAAGTAACACAATAAATCCAAGTGATGAAATAACAGGTATTTTATCAAAAGAAGGCTTTATTAGATTACCTGAACTTAAGAAAGAATTAGCTAACGAAACATTAATAGTTAATTTTGGCAAAAGCGGGAGAAGAAATACTGGCATGGGTAGTTATACTATTGAAGTAACGATACAATTTATTTCAGCAAAAGCAAATACATTAGTATGCTCTTGTACTGCTGAAGGTCAAGGTACGACAGAAACAGATGATATTAGAATAGCTACTACCAGATGCCTTAACAAGTTGTTAAATGATAATAATAAGTAAGATGTTGTTTTAGTCTTTAAATGTCAAAGTTTCTTGATAGTATGAAAAAAAGTCTTCAAACTAGAACATCCGAATTTATTGAGAAAGCAATAAAAGTTCACGGGGATAAATTCAACTATACTAAAGTAGAATATAAAGGGAGTCATTCAA
>CAZOHO010000117.1:1347-6243 GCA_964579755.1 uncultured Flavobacterium sp. | reverse complement strand
TTCTCTTGAATTTGAGCATGAATTTTATCACTATCGATAAAATACTTTTTGATCACAATCATAATTCCTATGGTAATTAAGTTCGAAATAAAGTTATACAAACTCAATCCAGCTCCGTAACTATTGAAGAAGAATAACATCATCAATGGCGAAACATAAATCATAATTTTCATCATTTTAGCCATATCAGGCATTCCTTCCTGTTGTGGTGCTGCCATTTGTTGGTCGCCCGAAGTCATTTTCATGTAGAAGAAAATTGCAATAGCCGCCAAGATTGGAAATAAACTAATATGATCTCCATACAATGGAATACGTAAAGGCAATTGGATTACTTCATCAAAAGAAGATAAATCGTCTGCCCAAAGGAAGCTTTTTTGTCTCAACTCAAAAGCCGATGGAAAGAACTGAAATGAGGCATACATAAATGGCAACTGAATCAAAGCTGGAATACAACCCGCCATTGGATTTACACCTGCTTTGTTGTACAACTTCATCGTTTCTTGCTGTTTCTTCATTGGGTCTTTTTTGAATTTCTCACCCAATTCAGTAATCTCAGGACGCAATACTTTCATTTTCGCTTGAGACAAAAATGATTTAAACGTAATTGGCGACATCGCAATTTTAATCAAAATTGTAAATACAATAATGGCTATTCCATATGCAATATAAGAACTCAAAAATCCAAATAATGGGATAAAAATAAATTTATTAATCCATCCAAAAATACCCCAACCTAAAGAAATTATTTTCTCTAAATTCTTATCGTAACTGTGTAACGTTTTATAATCTGTAGGTCCTAAGTACCAATTCATTTTATAATCCAATTCACCATTGGTGAATGCCAAAGGAATTTCAGCCTTGAATTGTTTAGTATAAATGGTATCTATTGCTTCGTCGTGAACTAAATTATTTGATAGTAATTTAGATTTCTCAAAAGGGGTATTGGTTAACAAGATAGTTGAAAAGAAGTGTTGCTTGAAAGCAACATAAGTAGTTTTTTCAGCACTTTCTTCTTTATTTTCACCTTGACCTACATAATCAATTTTACCTTCTTCGTGCTCAAAATACACTTCTGTATATCTGTTTTCATACGAAATACTTTTTTCATTTCGATAGGTTTTCAAACTCCATTCTAAATCCAATGGTTTGGCAGTATTCAATACTTTGTTCAACCCTTGAGAACGAACATCAAAACCAATCATATAATCGTTTGGTTTCAAAATGTATTTGTATTCCAAATATTCATTAGCTCCTGCTTTCAATTTCATAGAGAGAATTTGATCTTCTCCTACTTTTGATACGCTAGGTTCAAAATACAAATCTTTGGTATTCAAAGATCGGTTATCTGATGTTTGTAAAGTAATGTTCAAATTAGCATTATTGTCTTTAATCAACTCTACTAACTGACCTGAGCCTTTTTTGAATTTTTCATATTTCTTCAAAACAGCTTCTACAATAAAACCTCCTTTGTTTGCAATTTTCAATTTTACAAGATTATTCTCGATGGTCGTAAAATCACCTTTAGCAGAAGGTAATGTTGCTGAATAAGCAAAGTTTCCTAATGTTTTTTGCAATTGAGCCAATTGAGTTGAATCGCCTCTAGTAGCAACAGCCACAGCAGCTTTTTCAATTGATTTTTGTGCCAATTCTTTTGCTTTAGCAGCTTGTGCAACCAATTCTTTTTTAACTTTTTCAGCGGCAATAGCTTTAGGATCTGGTTGATTTTGATACATGATCCAAATCAAGATTCCGAAAATCAATACAAAACCAATGATTGAATTCAGGTCAAATTTTTTTTCTTCCATTTTACTTTTAAAATAGTTATTGTTTTTAGAAACGGGGTATTCTATTATTTTTTCTTTGCTTTTACTGCGGCTGCCACAAAATTCACAAAAATTGGATGTGGATTGGCCACTGTACTTTTGTATTCTGGGTGGTATTGTACTCCAATAAAAAACGGATGGTCTTCAATTTCTACAATCTCTACCAATCCGGTTTGTGGATTCGTTCCAGATGCTAGCAATCCTGCTTTTTGCAATTGGTCCAAATACGCACTATTATATTCATATCGGTGACGGTGGCGTTCTGAAATAGAAGTTGTTCCGTAAATTTTATGAGCTAAAGTACCTGCTTTAATATCACAATTCCAAGCGCCTAAACGCATCGTTCCACCTTTATCTGTAACTGTTTTTTGCTCTTCCATCAAGTTGACTACTGGATTAGAAGTTTTATCATTCATTTCAGTTGAATTAGCATCTGTAAGTCCTAATACATTTCTTGAGTATTCAATTACTGACATCTGCATTCCCAAACAAATTCCGAAAAATGGAATTTTATTTTCACGCACATAGCGCACCGTTTCAATTTTTCCTTCAATACCCCTTTCACCAAAACCAGGCGCTACCAAAACAGCATCTAATCCTGCTAATTTTTCTTTAACGTTCAAGGCATCAATATATTCTGAATGAATTGAAATTACATTTACTTTGGTTTCATTGGCTGCACCTGCGTGAATAAAGGCTTCCAAAATAGATTTATAACAATCCTGCATTTCTACATATTTCCCAACCAAACCGATATTCACGGTATGTTTTGGACTTTTTAATCGCTTCAAAAACGTATTCCAGTTCTTTAAATCGGGAGCGGCTTTCTTAGGCAAATCTAATTTTTTCAACGCCACAACATCTAATCCTTCTTCTAACATTAAGTTAGGCACTTCATAGATAGTAGAAGCATCGATTGATTGAATCACAGCTTCTCTTTTTACGTTACAAAACAAGGCTAATTTATTGCGAATTTCGTCCGAAATCTCATGTTCTGTTCTACACACCAAGATATCTGCTTTGATTCCGCTTTCCATCAAGGTTTTTACCGAGTGTTGCGTTGGTTTTGTTTTTAACTCTCCGGCTGCAGCCAAATACGGCACCAACGTCAAATGAATTACAATTCCGTTATTTTCTCCCAATTCCCAAACTAATTGACGAACCGATTCGATGTAAGGCAATGACTCAATATCACCCACAGTACCACCAATTTCAGTAATGACAATATCGTAATCACCTGACTTACCAAGCAATTGCATTCTGTCTTTAATTTCATTGGTAATATGAGGAACCACTTGAACGGTTTTTCCTAAAAATTCTCCTCTACGTTCTTTTTCAATTACCGAAAGATAGATTCTACCCGTGGTTACATTATTCGCTTGAGAAGTGGGTACATTCAAGAAACGTTCGTAGTGTCCTAAATCCAAATCCGTTTCTGCACCATCATCCGTCACATAACACTCTCCATGTTCATAAGGATTTAGCGTTCCTGGGTCCACATTGATATAAGGATCGAACTTTTGAATGGTAGTTCTATATCCCCTTGCTTGTAATAATTTCGCCAAAGATGCCGCTATAATCCCCTTCCCTAAAGAAGAAGTTACACCGCCAGTAACAAAAATATATTTCGTTTGATTCATTCTGTTTTAGTTTGTATTGTAGTTGTGTAAAAAACGTCGCAAAAATACAATTATAAATTGAGAAAATGCGAATTTAAAAATGTGAAAATGTAAAATTTTATACTATTATTTCTCTGCGCTATCAATCCAATAATTTTACTTTTTATTGGTCAAATTGGTTTTGGATAACGCTTTTTAATGTTTCGAATTAAGTCTTCCAATCCGTTCAGTTTTAACTCATACACCAATTGCAATTGCTGCCCTAATTCGCCTTTAGGGAAACCCTTATTGTTGTACCAAACCACGTAATATTCCGGCAAATCAATCAAATGCCAACCTTCGTATTTCCCAAAAGGCATTTTAGTATGCGCTAGTCTAATGAGTTGTTTTTGGTCGTTTTCCAATTGGTCAGTTGATATTAGTTTTTTTGATTAATAGTTAAGGGACATTCTATCAAAGGTCTATCATCCTCAACTAAATAAAAATCAATCTTTATTTCATTCTTATCGGTCAAATCAAGAAAATTAGTAACAATCGATTTATATCCAATTGAGATTACTTCAATAAAAAAGTAGTCATCTTTGATATTTTTAGTTTTAAACGAGTAATTTCCTTGTGAAGAAACTTGAATAGTAAGACAACCAACTTTTAAAATTACTGGTGATTTTATTGGATTACCTGTTTCAACATCAAAAACAGTCCCCTTAACAGTGACTTCGTTTAATCTAATTTTAGGTTTTGATTTAATTACATTAATTGTATACCCCCCTTTATTTGCCGTTGGAATTAATTTATTATTAATTGTAGAACATCCTCCTAAAACCACCAGCATAACAACCAAAATTAGATTTAGACTGTTTTTATTCATAAAAATAGTAAATTAGAAGTAGTAATTATGAGTTAAAAATTCGTTTAAAGTGTGATTTACTTTGCCACTTTAACCGTCAAATCAGTATCGTAATACAAAAGATACAATCCTTTGTTAGCAAAACCTCCGGTTTCATTTTTGAAATAATCAAACTTGCTTTCCACTTGTTCGGTTACTTGGGTTGAGGCACTTTCAAAATAGTTATTCGATTGAGACAAACGCATCAACGCATCAAAAGTCACATCAAAACCTCGAGTAGCAAACGCATTAGGGGTTACTTTGTTTTTTAATTTGAAATTCTTTTCAAAAAATACAGCTTCTGGACTGTTGTTTTCGCGTGTCATTGATGGATATAGTAATTTTAATTGCATCAAATTAGCAAACTCAATCTCATCGGTATCAAAAGTTTCATTAGGCTCCAAAATCACAAGTTGGATTGCACATTCTTTTAGTTTGGATAAAAGTAGTTTTAATGTTGCTTTAATTAAAACTGTGCTTTCCGTCTCTAGCACAACATAATTTATTCTGCCTTTTTGCAATTTACTCGACAAACTTTCAGGAATTAATGCTCCCATTTCGGTTAAAC
>CAZOHO010000117.1:0-1247 GCA_964579755.1 uncultured Flavobacterium sp. | reverse complement strand
ATGGTCAGCAATCAGTTTGGCTACATTCGAACTATTTTTGGTTTCTTCCGAATCGAAAACACTAACATCCACCGTAACACCTAATTGCTTCGCTGAGTCAATCGCTACCAATGCGCCCGAATAAAAATCCAAAGTCATGTTCAAAAACTTGTCTTTTTTTAATCGGTCTGCAATAGTATTCACGGTATCTCCTTGTACCTTAGCCAAGTTGAAAGGCAACAGCAGAGCCAGCTTCTTCGATTGATTTACCAAAGGTTTTTCTAACTGTAATCCACTATTTTGGATTGGAGTTACATTGGTTTCTTGGGCGCTAATTACATTGGAAAACAAAAGTCCAACAATAAGTATTTTGAAAAAACAGTTCATTTCATTTTGTTTTAAAACAATTCCTTTATAACAATTGAACGGTATCAAATTTATGACAAAATCTGATACCGTTTCAATTATAACTTTCAATTTAAGTACTAATTATTCCCACTCAATTGTGGCAGGTGGTTTTGAACTAATATCATATACCACACGGTTCACTCCTTTTACTTTATTAATAATTTCATTCGAAATTTTCATCAAGAAATCATACGGTAAATGTACCCAATCTGCCGTCATACCATCAGTAGATTCCACAGCACGAAGTGCCACTACTTTTTCGTACGTACGCTCATCGCCCATTACTCCGACACTATTTACAGGCAATAAGATAGCTCCTGCTTGCCAAACCTTATCGTACAATCCCCAAGATTTCAATCCTTCGATAAAAACCGAATCTACATCTTGTAAAATTTGTACTTTCTCTGGCGTAATATCTCCTAAGATTCGGATAGATAATCCAGGTCCTGGGAAAGGATGTCTTCCTAATAATTCTGGATCAATTCCTAAAGTAGCACCTACTCTTCGTACCTCATCTTTGAAAAGCATACGCAAAGGCTCTACAATTTGTAACTTCATATAATCAGGTAATCCACCCACATTATGGTGTGATTTAATCGTAGCCGAAGGTCCTTTTACTGAAATCGACTCGATTACATCTGGATAAATTGTTCCTTGTGCCAACCATTTTACATCTTCAATCAAATGCGATTCATCATCAAAAACTTCAATGAATACACGTCCGATGATTTTACGTTTGGTTTCTGGATCACTCACTCCTGCCAATTCTGACAAGAAACGATCTCCAGCATCCACTCCTTTTACATTCAATCCCATTCCTTTGTATTGATTCAATACATTTTGGAATTCGTTTTTACGAA
>CAZOHO010000116.1:0-6307 GCA_964579755.1 uncultured Flavobacterium sp. | reverse complement strand
AGTCAACATCAATGGAAATTATGGATGAAGATAAATTACTTAAACGAGATATGCCAGCTGTTTATAAAGAATTAATAAAAACTCCTTTAATACAAACAACTTTTAAAGTTTTGAAACAAAATAACTTGTTAAATTATTTTGTAGTTGATCCTACAAAAGGTGTTTTTTATTTTTCAATATATCCACAACATCACAACGGAATTAATGATTTGATAGATTTAGTACTAACAAATAACTAATATGCTTAAGAACATTTTTAAAAGACAGTCTAAATCGTTAGAAGAAACTGACCCTGATAGAATTTATGTTGAAAATATTAGAAGTATTTTTAATATATCTACTCGTTGGGCAAAATATATCTGTAAAATTGCTGTACGCCAAGGAATCCTGAAAAGGAAATTTGCTGTTGAATGCAAAAACAATGACTGTTTAAGAGTTATTAAAACTTTTGATAATGAGTTTGACATACCTAAAACCATCGAATGTAGGACTTGTGAATTAGAAGGAAAAGAATTTAAATTCAATACAAACGAATTGAATATTGTTGAATATTATCAATATATAGACGCTGATGCCGACAAGAAGACAAATTAATTTATTTCGTGATTTATCCGATATTAGAATGAAAATATGGTTAACCGTTTTATTTGGCGGTTGCTATTTAGGTATTTTAATAGTTTTAGTCGTTGTGATTTTTACCAATGAAGGCTGGCAAAATGCAGCTATATTAGGATTTATAGAAAGTATATTGACTTTATCAATTCCTCAAATTGTTAAACATTTTTTTCCTAGTCGAGATAATCAACAATAAAATAAAACCCAGAAAGCGCGGAATTGCTATCTGTACTTAATCAATATTAAAAATAAAGACCTATGACCATTCAAGCAATCAAACCGGGACCAAAACCAAACAAAGATGACGGTACACCAGATAAAAGAAGAAGAGTGACTCCTGAAACAAAACCAAAACATCCTGGGCTTAAACCACATATCCATAAACCAAATGACTAACCATTAATTTTAATAATTATGTTTTTTGACGTTACTCACTATAAGAAGATCATAATATTAAAAATAATGATAAAATTAGATAATTGACAAAATAATGTGCTATGAAAAATAAAAAACACCTAAGACTTCTCTCGAAAAAACAATTGGAAAAGGTTATTCCAATGAAATTCAAATATGGTTTTGCACCAGAAAATGAAGAAAATGAAGAAGAACCAAAAAACTATTACAGATTAGCACAAAGACTAAGAATTGATAGAGAAAGACTCTTTGCAAATATTGCTATAAAAAATGATAGAAGAAATAAAGCATTAAATGTTCCGCATTACATAGACCATGTATTATTTACATTCCAAGGACAATTTATAATTAGCGATTATTTTAAAACATATTACAATAATTTTGGTTTAGAAGCTATTGCATTTTATGATTTTGGTAAAAAAGGTTTATTTGCAATCATAGACCATGAAAAGTTCGAAGAATTTATGAATGAAGTGTATAAATTCATTCAAAAAGAATTAGAATACGAAACAGAATTGGAATATGAAAATTATGTATTGTACATTGCTTCATTCAAATTATTACAAATAAAAGAAATTGTAAAATTTCGTTTAGATCAAATGCAAGGATTGGTCTATTTGTCATTAATAAATATACCCCTAAATGAAAAATTTAAAACCGAAATTCTACAAAGATTATTCGTCTATTTAGATGAGAAATCAATAGAATTTAAATTTGACAAACCTAATGATAGACTTGAATTAAACAATCCTACACCTGAAATCCTTCAAGAAATTATTGAAAACTTTGATATTATTGAAAGTGCTACAAATTCAGCTTTCACCACTGTTCGCCCAGGTGAGTTTAATACGGTAACTCGAGAACAAGGTATCAATATTGTTAATGCAGATGACGATTTACCAATCATTGGAATTATTGATACAGGTATTAGCTCAACTTCAGCAATTGCGCCATTGGTAATTGATGATAGAAGTTTCTCTCTAAATGGAGATCCTTTTATAGATACAGCTAATATTCATAGTAATGGTCATGGCACACCTGTTGCAGGTTTGGTTACTTTAGGAAAAATCAATCATTTAAATCAATTTAACCATAATGTCATCGCAGATGCTAAAGCATTATCAATAAAAATATCAAATAGTGGAATAGGTTTCATTTCTGAAATTGAATTAGTAAATATGCTTTACAAGGTTAAAGCCAAATATCCTCAAATTAAAATATTTACATTAACAACTTGTTACGATAGACATAAAACAACAAACGAAACTTTTTCAGATTACACTTTTCTATTAGATAAGTTTGCTCATGAAACGGATAGTTTAATATTCATCTGTACAGCGAATAATAATGATGCTATTAATGATAATAGTTCATATGACTTAAGTTACTTTCACTCTGAAAAAACAAACATTTGTACGCCAGCCGATAGTATGAATAATTTTACAGTAGGTGCTGCAGCGGATAATATTTCCAATGGTCCATTTTTAGGAATTGCAGATGGTAGAGAATTTCCAACTTTATTTTCAAGAAAAGGGCATATAGATTTAAGTTTAATTTTTCCTAAAAATAAAACCAATAATAAATATTTTAAACCAGATGTAATTGAAAGCGGAGGTGATTTAGGATATTACAATGCAATTACTTTGGATTATATGGATGATTCGATGATTGATTTAATTTCTGCAAGACCTGAAATGGGACTATTTAAAGATTTAGGAACCAGTTTTTCTACTCCATTAGTAGCCAACTTAGCAGCTAAAATTCAAAAACAATATCCAGAATTACACCCACAAACAATTAAAGCTTTAATAATTAATTCAGCCTCGTTGAATATGATTCCTTTTGATGCTACAGTTTCAAAATTAAAGAATCGTGTTGCCGGTCATGGCTACATTGATAATTTTAAAAGTGTTTTTTCAAATGAAAATTCAGCAACTTTAATATTGGAAGATAGTATTAGTGATGATGATTTAAAAGTCTATCCAATTAATTTTCCGCAATACTTAACTCAAACCGATTTAGGAAAACAAAGAGGTATAGTAAAAGTTACAGCAACGCTTTGTTTTAGCTTTTTACCTATAAAAAACAATCAACTGTCTTACAATCCTATACATATTGCTTTTTCAATTTTTAAAAACCACGGAGCGGAAGACATAATTAAGCCAAATATTGAAGTAGATTCTAAATTAAAAGCAGGATTGACTTGGTCACAAAACGGAAGATATAAATCAAAACCAATTCCATATTCTAACACTCAAAAATTAGAACTAAACGTAAACGTTAGTGACTTAGTAAATGAAGAAAACACATTCAAATTAGCAATTCATTGTTTAGTTACAGACCAAATTATTGGGGAATTACCTCCAGGTTATCCAAAAGAATTTCCTTTTTCATTAGTAATTAATATCGAAGAAACAACAAGGAATCAAACAGGATTACTCTATGATGAAATTCAAGTTGTCAATAATCTTGAAGTAATTGGTGATTTAGATGCAGATACTACAATTGAAATAGATTCATTAGATGTTTAATGAATCTTTTTCAATAGATATTAAGTTTTTCCAAATGGTAGTATCAATGTAAGTAATCAAGCTTTTTGAATGTCCACAAGTAGCAAACAATGATTTTTTAATAGCATTAATTAAAGTCTTTTGAATACTATAGTATGATAAGCCTTTACAATCCTTAATAATTTTGTTTGCTTCACTTTTATTCTTAAAGGCAAAATTCCCATCTTTTAGAGTGAGATTAACAAGCTCTTTGATTTCATTTTCAGTTGGCAAACTAAAAGTAATAATATTATCAAAACGTCTCAACAAGGCATCATCTAACATATCTTTTTGATTGGTTGCTGCTATAACTATACTACTTTGTGGTAAATAGTCAAATAACTGTAAAATAGTATTTACAACACGTTTCATTTCACCATGGTCTTGACTATAATCTCTAATTTTACCTATACTATCAAATTCATCAAGGAAAATAATACAATCTTCCAAAGCTGCTTTTTTAAATATCTTAGATAAGTTTTTACTTGTTTCACCAAGTTTAGAAGATACGATGGCTCCTAAATTAATAACAATCATCATTTTCTTTAATTCACCTGCAATAACATAAGAAGCTAAAGTTTTTCCACAACCGGAAGGTCCATGTAACAACAACTTATTTGAAACAGGTAAGTTAAATTGTTGAAGTAAATCGAGTCTATGATGTTCCTCAATAAAAAACTCAAGTTCTAGCTTTACTTTATCTTCTATTACAATGTTAGACAAAGTATAATCAGAAGTTATTTTTTCCAAAATTAAATCAGAAACTTCTTTGTCTTCTAATCGACTAAAATATTGGTCACCACCTACTTTAGTTAAACTATTGTGTTTTTGTAAGCGAAAAGAATCTTTTAAAATAGATTGTAATTGAATCGCAAAGTTTAATTTCTTAGTGCTTTTAGAGTGTTCAATCAATTCGTTCAAAACGGTCAATAACTTCTCCTGATCATTTTCCAGACCATACTTAGCAATATCCTTTATGTAATCAAATTGACTCATTTTCTTATACTCTTTTAATAAACAAATATACAAAAAAGGGATAATATTTAATTTATTATCTCTTTAAAAACTAACGTATCTATACCTGTAAATTATAATATTTAATATAACACTTAAACTTTGCAAAAAAATTAGTAGATATTCACTTTATTCAACAGATTGATTAATTATTATCACGGGCAATCAAGCGGTCTCTCTCCAGTCGGTCGCTTTGTTCCGTTCGGCTGCTCCAGTCGGCGTACGCCCTCCATTCCGCAGTCAGTGCACCACCATAAAAAAAACAGTCGCTAGAACAAGCCACTGTTTTTTTTGTGCCACACTTCCTCATCTTCACACGCTCCCTACCTTGCGTTCGTCGGGGCTACCACATCCACCCTACCGCTTCATTCAGCTACAGTCCGCAAGCTACCTTCCGCTTTATCTCAGCCGTAGGCTGTCTGCAGCCCCTTATAGTTTGGGCGGTTGCTCCTTCGCTCAGCCATCGGGGTCGGCGCCGTTAGCACTTCGCCCTAAATCAAGGTACGCCAAAGGCTATGTTCTATTATTTCCCCGCCGTGTTACGCTCGCATCATTACGCTCCACTGCGTCAACTCCGCTCCGCTCTCATCCTGCGGTGGCTGTTCGATTGCCGCAACCCCGCCACTGCGCTCCTCGAAAAAGCAACTTTCGCTACCGCTTCAGTTCCTTTTCTGCGGTGCTTGGGGGTGTTTATTGCCCCACTCGTATCATAGTAAAAGTATCCTGTTCTTTGAAAAGAAAAAGAAAAAAAGGCAGCTAAACTAGCGTGCAGTCCTCACTTCCAGTCGGTCGTGCCTCCCTCCGTTCCCGTTCGTCCTTTCCGCTATAACGAGTGCTTTCTTTTTTTCTCTTTTTTCTTTTCAAAAGCAGATAATAAAAAAAGCCAAATCTCACGACTTGGCTTTAATTCGTTTGACCCAAAGGTCACCACAACAAGGGTCAAACTAGGAATCCGACTTCTTAATAAATAGTTTAAGCACTAACGAAAGTAAAAAACTCACAATAGCACCAATAGCAGCTAAAATCACCGTCTTGAAGACGTCTTCCGAGCTGAGGTTGGGCAAAACACTCAAAAAAGTGCCGCCCGCAGTACCTCTCAAGGTCAAATTAGTGTGATTCATGCTCGGTTTCATTTAAGGTCGTGACCTGACTGACCGCCGAGACCACGCTGCCTGCAACAGCTAGATAGCCTCCTATAGAGGTGATTACGACCGGTAGCGCAATAGGCGCGGCCAAAATAGTGCCGCCTACAGCCGCTAATCCCAATCCTATAGTGCGAAGTACTTTGAAAAATTTTGGTGTCGGAGCTTTCGCTCGTTGAATGAGATTCATCTGATGTAATTTTTTAAGATTGTACAATCAATGCCACGCGTTCTTTGGCATCCAAATGTGGGAATACCAACTTTTTTAAGGAGACAAAAGCCTGTTGGGACAAAAGTCCCCTACCTGGACCCGAAAGAGTCGTTACGGGAGCGATACAGCCGTTCAATTCCCGCAAAGCATTATTAGCTGGGTGAAACAAAATAAAAGTTCTGTTCCTCACTCCCACAATTTCCAAATGCCAGCGAAATTTAGGAGCATACCGCTTGCGTAACAAGTATTTCCCTTCTGGAATACACGACACCCTTTTCTTGTTGTCTTTCCAAGGGAGTTCAATGGTATTACAAATGAACCGCCCCTCCATGGCGAGTGTACCGTTGGTTCCCGAAGGGAAA
>CAZOHO010000115.1:0-6482 GCA_964579755.1 uncultured Flavobacterium sp. | reverse complement strand
AACAGGTCCGGGGGTTCGAATCCCTCTTTCTCCGCTGAAAGCACCTCATTGAGGTGCTTTTTTCATTTCAATTATTTCCTTATTTCATAAAATCCTATATTTTACAGTACCTAAGAGTTGTCTTCAGAAAAGATGATTAATGATTTAATATTTCATTAAACACTTTCTATCTGATTTAACAAGTACCCTATTTGGTACCCTGTATTTCTGAATACATATAAGGGTACCAAAAAGATGACAATTGTTAACAATTACTGGGGGTTAGCAACTTTTGAAAGTAATTTTGCAGCATTAAAATTATAAAAAAAGTTTATGAAAAAATTAAAAGTATCATTTTTCCAAAAGGGAGATAAAAACCGAGATGGTCTAATTGCTATTTACGGTAGAATTAAACTAGGCAATTCACAATGTTCATTTTCTACAGGAAGATATTTATCTCCAGAAAGATGGATCAAAACTGACTATCTTAGAAAACCTTCAAGAATAGAAAATGAAAATTCCTTGAGTAATTATATCTACTCTTTCTCAACAAATATTGAAAGAAAATATAATGAATTTTTAAAAGAAAATCCTTTTCAAACATTAACAGCCGCTGATTTAAAACAACTATGTTTTGACATCAAGGTTGAATCTAAAATTACATTATTAGAATTACTGAAAGAACACAATAACTATTTTAAACAAAGAGTTGACAAAGGGGAACGCTCAGTTGGCTCATTAGAAAAATATTCTCGTATGGTTGATGTTGTGTCTGATTTCCTTGAAAAAATTCAAAATAAAAAAAACATAAATTATGAAGAAGTAGATAGAAAGTTTGTCTATAGCCTCGATAATTACCTACGTTATATTAGAGAGCATAATGGTAAAAAAGGATTAGGTAATAATACAGCAGTTAAGTACATCCGTAATATAAACAGTATGTTAAACTATTTTATTAAAACTGGAGAAATAAACCACAATCCTTTCAATATGTATAACGAAAAATTAACTGATGTGGATACAATTTTTCTAACCATGGATGAACTTAAAAAAATTGAAGAAAAAAAATTTGAAAATCGAAGATTAGATGTTGCTAAAGACATTTTCTTATTTAGCTGCTATACAAGTTATGCTCCATGTGATGCAATGAAATTAACTACCGATAATCTAATTAAAGAAAATGAAAATGATTGGTGGATTAAAACAAAAAGACAAAAGACAAATACTAATTCTGATGTTTTAGTTTTGCCTCAATTAAAAAGAATCTTAGAAAAATATAAAGATGATTTTGAATGTATAAAAAATAACAGGCTTATTCCAGATAGAAGTAATTCAAATATGAATTTATATTTAAAAGAAATTGCAGATATCTGTGGTATAACTAAAAAATTAACATGGTACGTAGCTAGACATACTTTTGCAACCACTATAACCTTAGCCAACAATGTACCATTAGAAATAATTTCTAACATTATGGGACATAAACGTATCACCCAAACCCAACATTATGCAAAAATTCAAAATGAATCAGTAAAACATCAAATGAAAATATTGAGTAATAAATTTGAATAAATTTAATATAATAAAATATTATTTGATATTTTAGGGAATAAATTTTAAATCTATGAGAGAAGATAATATAACAAAAATATTTAATATTATAAATGAAGTTGGCAAAATCAAATTATACAGTGAAGATATAAGAGATACTTCCGTAAAAATTGAAATATTTGAGAAACACTTTAAAGAAATATCAATCGAAAAATTTTACTCCAGTATATATACTGAATTTGAGAGTTTAATATATCTACAATTAGAGAATAATTGTGATATTAAACTATTAGAAAAATTTAATAATAGTGCCAAAACAATTTTTGAATTTGAATTATCGAAGCATAACTTTAAATTAAACAGTAATGCATTTCAAAGCCAAAATTTTACCGACGAAGAAAAAAAGAAATACTATTTATTTAATAAAATTCACGAACAACAAACTGATAAAATAAAGAAAATAATAAAACTATTGGAGCATGAAATTGAATTTTTTACATATAAAAGCAATGAAAATTTAACAATAAACAGCACAAATACTAAAGACACTCATAATATTTTAAAAAAATCAAACCCCTATGAAAAAAAAGATATGAAAGACAGTACTAATTCAATCAACAAAGCAACCTTAAAACTAAGTAAAGCTGACTCAGTCATGTTAATTCACATGCTAGAAGTTTGTGATTTAATTAAATTTGAAAACAACGCTCATAAAATTAGCTTCATTGAGCAACACTTTAATTTTACCGAATTAAGAAAAAATAAAGATTACATGCAAGCTAAAGCTATTGATGGCATACAAGTTGAAATTTCGAATCTTAAAAGTCATCATAAAGAATCAATAAAACGATTTAATAAAAATTTAGAATCTTTGAAAGAGAAACTAGAAACCATTATGGATTTTAAGTTTTAATGTTGACAATTGTTAACAATGGAAAAATATTGGCAACTTCTCGATTTAACTTTGCATTGTAATTTAAAACAACTTATGTATGGTTAAACAAAATGAAGAGAATGCAACAGTTATTAAACTACTTAATGAAGTAAAATCATTAGTAGAAAATGTTCCTAATACAATGTATTACAGGAACAAAGATTTAAAAAGAATATTTGGGTTTAGTGATAATACTATAATCAATTACAGAGATTATAATATTCTACCTTACACAAAAATTGGAGACATTTACTTTTATCCTGTAAATGAAATAAAAATGCTCCTAAATAAGAGTGGAAATTTTGAATATTTCAAAAACTAACATACTCTTAAAACGGCTATAGTAGCCAAAATCAAAAAATTAAATACAAATGGTATAAGTAATGTTTTACATTGCTGTGGCATCGCTATGGCATTACTGTACTTAAAAAAAAAAAAAGGAAATTATGGGGGAATTAAAATTACCACAAACAGAAAAGAATGCAGTATTAACATTACATACTGACAAAGACGTTAAAACATTAGCATTACAATTAAAACTAGAAAGTTTTAAAATAAAAGTAAATGAAGAATACGAAAAGCCAAAAGTTGCTTGGGAATACAGAAACAGTGAGTCAGAGGAATACAAACCAATTGGCACAATTGACAATTTCAGCTTAGTAATTGGTAAGGCTAAGGCTAAAAAATCTTTTTTCATAGGAATGGCAGTTTCAACTGCTTTAAGTAAAGATGGATTACATGGTAGATTTAGAAGCAATCTAAATGATGACAAAAATGAAGTACTATATTTTGACACCGAACAAAGTAGTTATCACGTTCATTTAGCTTTAAAAAGAATTTGTAAGCAACTAAATGTCCCAGAACCAAAAAATCTAGAGGTTTATTGTTTAAGAAAGTTAAGTCCTAAGGAAAGATTTGAAATTATAGAATATGCTATATACAACAATCCTAAAGTTGGATTTGTTGTTATTGATGGAATCAAAGATTTAATCCATTCTATAAACGATGAACATGAAGCCTCCAGAATAGCAAATAGCTTGTTAAGATGGACAGAAGATAACCAAATTCATATTGTTACTGTATTACACCAAAACAAAGCTGACAACAATGCTCGAGGTCATATTGGTACAGAACTAATCAATAAAGCTGAAACAGTATTATCAGTCACTGTAGATAGTACTAACAACAATATATCAGTTGTTGAACCAAAACAATGTAGAAACTTACCTTTTGAAGCTTTTGCCTTTCAAATAAATGATTTAGCAATTCCAGAATTAGTTGACGATTATGTTAAAAGCAGCTCGCAAAAAGACAAACTAGACATTATTAAGGAAGATGATGAAATAAAGCAGAATTTACTGGAAAAAGCTTTTGAAGGAAGAAAGACCTTAACGTATACAGAGTTAATACCACAAATCAAACTAGCAGTTAAATCTATCTATAAAAAGGGATATGCGGATAATAAAACTAAAGAATTTATAACACATTGTAATGAAATAGGATTATTGAATCAAGACAGAAAAAGACAACCTTATTATTTAAACAGTTCGTTTTAAGGTACAGTTTAATTATAAAGTTTAAGCGTATTTACATACGCTTTTAAACTTTTAAACCTTTGATTCAGTTAAACTATGATACAGTAGTAGAAAGAACAGTCCTTTTTAGGGCTGTTTTTTCTTTTGGTAAAATTATACCTAAAAAAGACCGCCAAAAAACAATGTTGCTCCTCAGTCAAAATTTAGATTAAGTTTAAAAAGCAAAATACTTCACCACTACACTAAAGCACCTAAATTTAAATTCTAAGGCATCAAAATCAAAAATACTTAACATCTTATATTAAAGAAGAAACAGCTGATATTATGACTGATTTCAATTTTTCACTATCTCAAATTTTTATAAGTAAAATAGCTACTAAAGATTTTGCTCAACAAATAAAAAATAGGATTACAAAAACATAATCTCATCTAACTCATGCTTACTAACTATCAATATTGATACTATGATATATTTTTTTACTTAAATTTTGATTTTATATCAAATTATGAGATAATAAGTACTATATTGTAACGAAATTCCCCACAAAAATGAATCGAATAAAAGAGGTACTTAATCAGAAGAATATCAAGCAAGTATGGCTTGCGGATAAACTTGGTAAGTCATACAATATGGTAAATGGTTATGTGACAAATAAAAGACAGCCTTCAATAGAGGTGCTTTTTAGAATTGCTAATCTTTTAGAAGTGCAAGCAAAAGAATTATTAAGTGATAATGAATTGAATTAAATAAATGAAAAACGTTAAAGAATCAGCAAATTTTATTTGGTCAATTGCAGACCTACTTCGAGGTGACTACAAGCAAAGTGACTATGGGAAGATTATTTTACCGTTAACCGTAATCAGACGATTGGATTGCGTGCTAGAAAGCACCAAAGCGGATGTACTTAAAAAGTATGACCAGCTGAAAACAACAAACGTTGAGAACCTTGACCCGATTTTAAACAAAACGGCTGGATTTAAGTTTCACAACAAAAGCCAATTTGACTTTGAGAAGCTAATAGCTGACCCAAATAACATAGCATCAAATCTTAGAAACTACATCAACGGATTTTCAGAAGATGCAAGAGAAATCATTGAACAATTTGAGTTCGAAAACCAAATCAACAAAATGGATGATGCCAACTTGTTGTTTATGGTGGTGAAGCGATTCCAAGAAATCGACTTGCATCCAGACCGTATTTCAAGTATGGAGATGGGTTATATGTTTGAAGAACTGATTCGGAAATTCGCTGAGATTTCGAACGAAACCGCTGGGGAACACTTTACACCTAGAGAGGTAATCAAATTGATGGTGAACATTTTGTTCTTGAATGACCGTGATATTCTAACCAAAAAAGGTATTACCAAAACGATATACGATTCTTGTGCGGGCACGGGCGGTATGCTTTCTGTTGCAGAAGAATACTTACATGAACTCAATCCAGATGCACGTTTGGAGGTATTCGGACAGGAGTTGAATCCAGAATCGTATGCCATTTGTAAGTCGGATTTATTGATTAAAGGTCAAAACGCATCCAACATTAAAAAAGGAAATAGTATCTCAGAAGACCAACTATCCAACGAGAAATTTGATTACTTGATTACCAATCCACCGTTCGGTGTGAAATGGGAAAAGTTTGGAAAGAAAGTTAAAGAGGAACACGAACAGCTGGGACATGGTGGACGATTTGGAGCTGGATTGCCATCGGTTGGTGATGGTTCGTTCCTGTTCTTGATGCACTTAATGAGCAAAATGAAACCAGAAGGTTCAAGATTAGCTATTGTATTCAATGGTTCACCGCTTTTCTCTGGTTCTCCAAGTAAAACAAAGAACGAGAGTAGTATTCGCCAATGGATAATTGAAAACGACTTCCTAGAGGCTGTAATTGCGTTGCCAAATCAGTTGTTTTACAACACAGGTATATCAACGTATATATGGGTAATATCTAATCACAAACCCAAGAATAGAAAAGGCAAAGTTCAGTTGATAAACGGAGTTGATTTCTTTAAAAAAATGAGCAAATCATTGGGTGATAAACGAAACGAGTTATCCGATGACCACATTGCTCAAATTACAAAAATATACGGTGAATTCAAAGAAGGTGAATATTCAAAAGTATTCGACAACAAAGCTTTTGGTTATGCCAAGGTAACAGTAGAACGACCAGAACGCAACGCTAAAGGACAAGTAGTGACCGATAAAAAAGGCAATCCAAAACCAGATTCATCTTTGCGAGACACGGAAAACATTCCGTTGCTGATGGATGTACAGGAATACATGGAGAAAGAAGTATTGCCTCACGTTCCAGATGCGTGGATTGACCACAGCAAAACCAATGTGGGGTACGAAGTAAATTTTACCAAGTATTTCTATCAATACAAGCCTTTGCGTTCGTTAGACGACATAAGAAAAGATATCATTGCTATCGAGCAAGAAACAGACGGATTATTAAAAGAAGTTATCGGATAAACAATGAAGAAAT
>CAZOHO010000114.1:0-6561 GCA_964579755.1 uncultured Flavobacterium sp. | reverse complement strand
TCAAAAAGCCTTTTTTGAAAATAGTTATCCAATTTAATCAGTATTTTTGGATAGTATAAAGTAGTATAATAAAATTTACCTAATATGAAAAAATTAGTATTGTTTTTGACTTTTAGTCTGGTTTTGACTGTTCAAGCACAACAACGTCCAAAATTGGTAGTTGGAATTGTGGTGGACCAAATGAAAATGGAATATTTGTATCGTTTTTCAGATGATTTTTCTGCCAACGGTTTTAAGCGTATTATGAACGGAGGATATACTTTTCATAATATGCATTACAATTATGTACCTACTTATACGGCTCCAGGACATGCTTCCATTTACACCGGAACAACACCTGCTACACACGGAATTGTAGGTAACGAATGGTTTAATCGTGCTACTGGAAAAGAGATGTATTGCACCGATGATGCTAGTGTGAAAACGCTTGGCGACGGAACAGATAAAGAAGGCGCTATGTCGCCTAAAAACTTGTTAAGCACTACTATTACTGACGAATTGCGAATGGCTACTAATTTTAGAGGAAAAGTCATTGGGATGAGTATTAAAGACCGTGGCGCTATTTTACCGGCAGGACATTTTGCTAATGGTGCGTATTGGTACAGTAAAACCGGAGCGTTTATTTCGAGTACATTTTATGGAGCTAGTTTGCCGGAATGGGTTACGGAATTTAATAACGAAAAGCGTTATATGAATTACATCAACGGTGGTTGGGATTTGTTAAAACCAGTTGCTACTTATGATGAAAGTTTAGTAGATGATAATCCGTATGAAGGTAAAATAGATAAAACCACAGGACCCGTTTTTCCGTATAATTTGAAAAAAATATACGACGAAAAAGGAGCTGATGTATTGCGAACTACTCCTTTTGGGAATGATATTTTGGCTGATTTAGCCATAAGAGCTATTGATAAAGAACAATTAGGTAAAGACGCGATTACCGATTTCTTGACAGTAAGTTTCTCTTCAACAGATTATGTAGGACATACTTTTGGTCCTCGTTCTATGGAATTACAAGATACGTATTTGCGATTGGATTTAACTTTAGCTAAGTTCTTGACGTATTTAGACCAAACGGTTGGAAAAGACAATTATGTGCTGTTCTTAACTGCGGATCACGCTGGAGCTGAGAATCCTAACTATTTGAAAGATAACAAATACAATGTTAAGAATGTGCCCTCTAAAAATGTTGATGCTGCTTTGAGAAAATTTTCTGTAGCTACTTTTGGGGTTGATGTTGTGTTGAATTATTCAAATTTCAATTTGTTCTTTAATAAACCAGTATTGAAAGAAAAAGGTTTGGAATTGTCCAAAGTGAAACAAAGTTTCAAAGACTTTTTAATGACGCAAGACCAAGTGAAACGTGTTTATACTGAAGAAGAAATTCTAACTTCGACAGGAGACGATTATTTCTTGAGTTTTATTGCCAAAGGATATGACCCAAAACAAAATGGCGATATTTTTATTTTAGACAAAGCGGGCTACATGGAATATGTAGAAACGGGAACTACGCATGGCTCACCTAATAGTTATGACACGCACGTACCGATGTTATTTTATGGTTGGCATGTCCCAAAAGGCAACTCTCATACAAAAAAACACATTACTCAGATTGTACCAACACTTTCACAACTATTGAAAATTCCATTTCCAAATGGAACAGAATCTGAAGTATTGGAAGAGTTGTTTGTAAAATAATATCTTTAGGATTTAGTTGATATAAAAAATCCCGTTCTGATTCAGAATGGGATTTTTATTTTAAGTACTAATTATTTATTAAGATAAATAATTGAATTATCTTCTAAGAACCGTACACTCAAAATGTCTTTGTGTTCAATAAGTTGTCCAATTAAAAATCCAAATTGATCTCTGCCAAAAAGAATATCAACATCTGTAAAATGCCATTTTACAATGGTTTTTTCTTTCCCTTTGAAATAACCAATAAATTTTCCTTTGAGAACTTCATGATTTTTTAATTCAATTTCAATTAATCGGTTTTCAAGATTAAAATACTTTTGAAATAGTTCTAATGATGAATCAGGTTTCATTACTATCTGATTTTTCGATCTAATTTGATATTGGTTATGGGCTGATAGACTAATGGAATTTGTTCCACTTCAACATCTGATTTTTCTAATCCAAAGGCTTTTTCATCACTTAAACTCATGTGTTTTAATAAGAAATAAGAATTGAGTAACATACCTTCACGTAGTGCAAATTCATTTTCTATAGATATGAATTTTTCTATTACTACAAATTTGAAATCGGGTTCGCTATTGTATTTACTAGAACCGTCTGGGCGAATGTGTAAATTCAATTCTTTATTGGCCACTAATTCTTTCACGATAGTTTTGAAATACAATTCGGTTTTTGGCTGAACTCTAAATCCTACATTAATGTTTACTTTAATTACTTTGTCATCCACTAATTCAGATACATCATAAGAAAGTGTAAAAGGATCTTCGGTGCGATTGATGTGTAAAAACCAATATACATCGGCACGTTTGGGTTTTTTTGAAAAAATTGATTTCATAATTTTTTCCTCAATCTCATGGCGTCTATCCGCTTTTGATAAGTAAATCAAATGAGTAGCAAATTTTGGAATCGCGTCGTCCTCACTAAGCTCTGTTAATGTGCTGCTGTATTTGCCTAATTCAACAAACTTAGTGAATCTATTGTTGATTTTTCTGGCGAAGAACCAAACATACATTACTGTAAAGATAAAAAGTTCAAAAAATAAGAACATCCAACGTTCTTTAATTTTGGCAACATTGGCAATAAAAAAAGCAATTTCAATAGTTCCAAAAATACTTAGGAACAAAATAACTTTTAATTTGTTCCATTTTAATCTATAATTAATAAAATAGCTTAATAGATAGGTAGTCATTAACATAGTTATGGTAATAGAAAATCCATAAGCGGCTTCCATGTGTGCACTTTCTTTAAAATATACCATCATTAAAATACAGCCAAACCATAGCATACTATTTACACTAGGAATATAAACTTGTCCTTTGCTATCACTTGGTTGCTTTACAGTTACTCTAGGCCAAAAGTTAAGGTTCATCCCCTCACTAATTAAGGTAAAACTACCGCTAATCAAGGCTTGAGAAGCAATAATGGTTGCGCAAGTAGCAATAATTATACTAGGTAATAAAAACCAAGTTGGAATAATTTCAAAAAATGGATTTCTACCATTTAAGAGGCTTTCTCCTTGGTGCATTAGCCAAGCAGCTTGTCCTAAGTAACTAACCACCAAACTAATTTTAACATAAATCCAAGTAATACGTATGTTTTTAATACCGCAATGCCCTAAGTCGGAGTATAAAGCTTCAGCACCTGTGGTGCAAAGGAAAACAGCTCCTAATAGCCAGAATCCGCTGGGATAATTTAGTAAAAGATCATATCCATAATACGGATTTAAAGCTTTTATAATATCAGGGTGTAGTGTAATTTCATGGATTCCAACTACTAATAACATGGTAAACCAAGTTGCCATTATAGGCCCGAAAAATTTTCCAATAACATGTGTTCCAAAACGTTGAAAGAAAAATAATAATGATAAAATAGCCACTACGATTCCTATGGTTAAAGTATTTCCAGGAACAATAGTGTTTTCAAGTCCTTTTACCATTCCGAGACCTTCTATGGCAGAAGATACCGAAATAGGAGGGGTGATGATTCCGTCTGCTAATAGTGTAGTAGCTCCAAGTATAGTTGGAATAACTAATTTTTTGCCATAACGTCTCACTAAAGCATAAAGCGAGAATATTCCACCTTCACCATGATTGTCAGCGCGTAGAGTAAGCCAAACGTATTTTACCGTAGTTTGGAATACTAAAGTCCAAAAAATACAGGAAACACCTCCGTAAACTAAAGTTAAATCAATGGGTCTATCTCCAATTACGGCTCGTAAAGCATATAAGGGGCTGGTACCAATATCTCCATAAATAATACCTAACGCTACTAAGAGAGAGGCAATGGTTACTTTGTTTGTCGCATCATTTTTTAATGTATTCATTATTGAATGTTTTACTATTTATAATAGTACAAATTTCAATAAAATGGTATTGGCAGAATGTAAAGATGTAGCGGTTAGATATAAAGATTTTATAAAGATTTAGCTAAAACGGTAGCCTACACCACTTTCGGTAATGATGTGTTTGGGTTGATTAGGGTTGTCTTCAATTTTTTTACGTAAGGTAGCTACAAACACTCGCAAATATTGTGTTTCAGTTTGATAGCCTACTCCCCAAATTTCTTTTAAAATGTATTGATGGGTGAGCACACGCCCTTCGTTTTTCATAAAAAGGGCTAATAAGTTAAACTCGGTAGCAGTAAGTTTTAATGTTTCTTCATTTCTTTTGATGATTCGCGCGCCAAAATCAATTTCTAAATTACCACATATCAATACACTACTGTCATTTTGTGTTTGATTTCTTCGAATCACAGAACGAATTCTAGCTAACAATTCGGCTGTTCTGAAAGGTTTGGTAAGATAATCAGTGGCTCCATTGTCTAAGGCTTTTACGATATCTTCTTCGCTGTCTTGAACAGATAAAATGATAATCGCCTTATTGTACCAAGTGCGTAGCTCTTTTAGAATTTCGTGTCCACTTTTATCTGGCAATCCCAAATCCAATAAAATGAGTTCTGGTGGATGATTGACGGCTAAAAGCACGCCTTCTTTTCCCGTTTCAGCAAGCCAAACTTTGTAATCATTACTTTCTAAAGTGATTTCAAGTAATTTTCGAATTGGCGATTCGTCATCAATAACTAAAATTTCAGCTTTATTCATTTTTGAGAGAGTTTAAATACGAAGTTTCTGTGGGAATAGTAATTGTAAAACAAGCTCCTGAATTGGGAATATTTTTTAATGATATTGTACCATTGTGCGCTTCTACAAAACCTTTTACAATCGATAAACCAAGTCCACTACCGCCTGTTTTTGTGTTGGGCAATCGATAAAATTTATCAAAGGCAAATTTAATTTCGCTTTCGGGAAAACCTTTTCCAGTGTCAGAAATAGTAATGATACAGTTTTCTAATTGATGTGTTGCTACAATTTTTATTATGGATTTCTTAGGAGTATATTGAATGGCGTTTAAAACTAAATTTTGAATAATTTCTTCGATCAATCCTGTGTCTAATTTGAACAGGGGTAATTTTTCATCAGGATCAAAATTGATGGTGTGTTCATTTTTAACCACGGCAATTTTTTCAATCAAAGAATAAATCAATTCGTTCAAATCACACCAATCTTGTTTTGTTTTCAGTGTACCGGTTTCTAATCGACTCATGTTGAGTAAATTTTCAACTTGTCTGTTCAGCCGAATACTAGCTTTGTCAATTTCTTCTAATAATACGGTTTGGTTATTTTCGGAAAGTTTCTTTTTGTTTTCTTTTAAGGTATCAATTGCACCAATTATAGTTGCAATAGGGGTACGCAATTCATGAGAAAGTGAATTGAGTAAAGTGTCATAAAGTTGTATTGTTTTTTCTTTTTCTTCTTTATCACGAGCCTTATTTTCTGCTTCTCGAATTTTATAAGTAAGTACAGCACTTACTAACGCAATAATAAGATACATGAAGAACAATAAAACATCTTCGGTATTGGTGATATGAAGTGTAAATAACGGTTGGATGAAAAAATAATTAAGAATTAAGCCACTCAAAAAAGCTGTTATTAGTACAGGAATGATGTCGAATAACATCGCCGTAACTGATACGGTCATGAGTAAAATTAAAGCTGTAATTCTATAATCAATATGCTTGGATAAAAAATAACAAATTAGAGAAACAGACACGACTAATGTAATACTGATAAGGCATTGCATTAGGATTGATTGTTTTTTTGTCTGAAGATTATTCAAGATAAATTGTTTTTTTCTTTTCAAATATAATGATAAAAGGAATAAAAAAATCCCGTTCATTAGAACGGGATTTTTTTGTGTATTAAACAGTTGCTGCAACTGGCAACGGAATTTGATTGCGTAATAAATCTTCAAACGATTCTTTGGCACGAATTAAATGCCCTTGACCATTGAGCCATAATACTTCGGCTGGTTTGTATCTTGAATTGTAATTGGATGACATGGAGAAGCAATAAGCTCCAGCATTTCTGAAACAAAGAATATCACCTTCGTTGATTTCGGCAATTCGTCTGTTGTTTGCAAAAGTATCCGTTTCGCAGATGTAACCCACAACCGAATAGAAACGCTCTTTTCCTTCAGAATTAGAAATGTTCTCGATATGGTGTTGTGATCCGTACAACATTGGACGAATCAAGTGGTTGAAACCACTATCCACTCCTGCAAAAACAGTAGAAGTGGTTTGTTTTACCACATTTACTTTTGCCAAGAAGAATCCTGCCTCACTCACTAAGAATTTTCCAGGTTCGAAGATTAATGTCAAATCTTTACCATACTCCGTACAGAAATCATTGAATCTTTTTGATAATTTTTTACCCAACTCTTCAATATCCGTTTCAATATCGTCTTTTTTGTACGGTACTTTGAAGCCACTTCCAAAATCTAAGAATTCTAAGTTTTTGAAGTTTTT
>CAZOHO010000113.1:0-6590 GCA_964579755.1 uncultured Flavobacterium sp. | reverse complement strand
CTTTAAACTCTGAAAATGAATCGATTAATGCTAAATTTTCCATGCGAATTCTTTAATTAAAATGTTACTGTAACAATTGCTTCTTTAATATCTGTATAAGGAAGTTCTACTGTTTTTTGAACTGTTTCTTTTCCTTTTCCTACTTTCTTTGGTTCTCTTGCTTGCCAAGACAAAATTACAAATTCATCATTAGCTTCCACTAATTCTGCTTCAATATTTTCTGTCGATGTCTTCACTATCAAGGCTCTACCTACATTTTTTTTGTACTGTCTCACCATTTTTAATGGTGACCCAACCCCAACAGAGGCTACTTCTAGAGAATAGTCTTGTTCTTCTCTATCTAAATTACCTTCAATTGCTCGACTTATATCGATACAATCTTGCAATGCCACTCCATTATCACCATCTAAATTAACAATAACTTTAAAAGCATCGGTAATCGTTAAGTCAATTAAAAAGAGACTTGGTTTATCTGCAAGGCATTCCTCTACTAATGTATTTACTTTTTCTTTGAACGTCATAGTTGTATAAAAAGAGGGGACGATTAGTCCCCTCATTATCTAGATTTTAATAAATAACGATGCAAATATAGTGTTTTTTTTAATATTTAAAATAATCCTAATAGATTTAAAAATTGATCTCTATATTATGAATTAGAATTTCAGTAATTAGTAGTTCCTAAAAGGAATACCCAAAACCTATTAAAAACAAAAAAGTTTTACGAAATGAATCATAAAACTTTTTATTGTGACTATATTATATTGTTACAGTTGTTCTTGTACCAAGTTAATAATTGCGTTTGCATCTAGCTCTCCAGCTTGTCGCCAAACCATCTGACCTTCTTTATATATCATGAGAGTTGGCAATCCTTTTATTCGAAGCGCCTCAGCTAGCTCTTGATTTTTATCAACATCTATTTTAATCACTTTGGCTTTATCACCAAGTGCGGCCGCAACATCGCGTATAACTGGATGCATTGATACCGAAGACTCATTCCAATCAGTGTAAAAATCAATTAACACTGGAATTTGTGCGTTTATAAGTTCTCCAAATTTTGACATAAAACCAAAAATTTAATTTTTATAATCTGCTTAAAAAGAGATAAATATTTTACAAATGTAGCATTTTTAACTAATTACACTACATTATTCCCTTTTTTTAGCTCTATCACGGTAATTTCAGGCATGATCCCAACTCTTCCTGAGTAGGCATGAAAACCAAATCCTCGATTTACATACACATGCCTGCCTTTGTTTTCATACAAGCCCGCCCATTGTTTATACACATATTGTGCCAAACTCCATTTGAAGTAACCCGGAATTTCAATTCCAAACTGCATTCCATGTGTATGACCAGACAATGTTAAATGAAAATTCTTCTTGTGATGTTGCACTATATAGTCCCAATGACTTGGATCGTGGCTCATCAAAATTTTAAAATCGTTTTTGTTTAATCCTTCAGAAGCTTTATCTATATCTCCTAATTTTTTAAAATTATGCCCCCAATTTTCAACACCAACTAGAGCTATTTTTTGATCCCCTTTTTCTATAAAAGTATGTTCATTTAAAAGCAATTTGAAATCAATTTGTCCGTATAAATTCTTTATTGCTTTAAAATTAGCTTCTTTTTCTTTTTCAGAAGGCCAAGTCACATATTCTCCATAATCATGATTCCCGAGAACCGAATACTTACCATATTTATGCTCTTTAATCCTATTGAATATTCCTATCCACGGAATCATTTCTTTAGCATGAGTATTCACAATATCTCCTGTAAACAAAATCATGTCTGAATCTTGTTGGTTTATCAAATCTATGGCATAGTTGATTTTTTCTGAATTATCAAAACTACCACTATGCACATCTGAAATTTGCGTGATTTTAAAACCATCAAATTCTTCTGGTAAGTCTGGAAAATAAATACGCTGCTTAATTACCTTAAAATTGTACTTCCCTTCAAAAATACCATACATTAAGGACAAGAATGGAATAGACGCTAATCCTAAACCCATCTGACTTACAAATTTTCTTCTTGAAGCAAAAAATGGCTGATCTCTCTTTTTCTTTGCCAAATAATTTACAGACCCTTTACCTACCCTGAAAAAATCTTCGGTTAACATCACTATTGCTAATACTGCTTTAGGCAGATACACCATTAATGCAAACCCTAATACTAACATTGTCTTTCTAGTTTGACCAATTGAACGATCAAATTGAGAAATAGAATAAATAAAATAAACGGCAAACAAAAGTGAAACAACTTGGTACAACACCAACATTTTTTTTCGTTGTAAAAGCGTTCGAAGTACCTGAAAGGAAAACCATTCTATAGATCCCCAAACTAGAAAAAAGATTAGTAAAACAACAATCATTTATATTAAGATAATAAATTATATAGAAAGCAAAATAACAACTTAATTGAACAAAACAGGTTTTAATTAATTAAAATTTAACTCAAAAAGAAAACTTTCATTCGGTTTCCTTATTTTTACAGATTAAAATTTTAGAACAAAATACTAATGTCTACTAAAAAACGCCTTTTCCTTCTTGACGCCTATGCCTTAATTTTTAGAGGGTATTATGCCTTTATAAAAAACCCGAGGATCAACTCTAAAGGGCTTGACACCTCTGCCATTATGGGATTTATGAATTCTTTGATGGATGTCATTAAAAGAGAAAAACCAGACCATCTAGCTGTTGCCTTTGACAATGGAGGAAGCGATTTGCGAAATGATATTTTTCCAGAATACAAAGCGCATCGTGATGCTACTCCTGAGGCTATAAAAATTGCCGTTCCTTATATCCAAGAATTGCTTCGCGCCATGCACATTCCTATTATTGAAGTAAAAGGATATGAAGCAGATGACTTAATTGGAACAATTGCTAAACAAGCTGAAAAACAGAATTACCAAGTTTTTATGGTCACTCCCGATAAAGATTTTGCTCAATTAGTTTCAGAAAATATCTTCATGTATAAACCTGCCCGAATGGGGAATGGAATCGAAATTTGGGGTATTCCAGAAGTGTTAGCAAAATTTGAAGTAGAAAGACCGGAACAAGTAATTGATTTTCTTGGAATGATGGGAGATGCAGCGGATAATATTCCTGGTTTGCCTGGAGTAGGCGAAGTAACAGCTAAAAAATTATTAAAAGAATTTGGCTCTATGGAGAACCTTTTAGCAAATACAGACAAGCTGAAAGGAAAAATGAAGGATAATATTGAAGCTAATAAAGAAAAAGGACTTTTGTCAAAAACATTAGCTACTATTTTACTAGACTGTCCCGTTCAATTTGACGAAACCGATTACGAGTTATCTACTCCCGATGTAGACAAAACAGATGCTTTATTCAACGAATTGGAATTTCGTAGAATGGCAGAACAATTTGATGCCATTTTCAGAAAAGGAGAAACAGCACCCGTAATAGACGAAGCCAAATTATATAAAAAACCACAACCTAAAACTGAAGAACAATTTGATCTTTTTGGAAGTGCTATTGATGAAGGTTCCGAAGAAACACGTCACCAATATTACAATTCGTTAGAAAACACGGAGCATTCGTACCAAATTATTCAAGGTGATTTAGGAATCAAATTATTATTGCAGAACCTACAAAACCAAACTTCGGTTTGTTTTGATACCGAAACAACAGGATTAGACGCCTTACATGCCGAATTGGTCGGGATTTCATTTTCGTATGAAAAAGGAAAAGGATTTTACGTTCCGTTTCCTGAAAACCAAACGGAAGCACAAACTTTAATTGAAAAATTAATTTCTTTTTTCGAAAATGAAAACATTGAAAAAATAGGTCAGAATTTAAAATATGATTTAAAAGTATTGTCGAATTATGGCATTACTGTAAAAGGTAAATTATTCGACACCATGATTGCGCATTATCTAATCAACCCAGATATGCGTCATAATATGGATATTTTGTCTGAAACGTATTTGAAATATGCACCTCAATCTATTGAAGCATTAATTGGCAAAAAAGGAAAAAATCAAAAATCGATGCGTGAGGTTCCTTTAGAGGAAATAAAAGAATATGCGGTAGAAGATGCTGATGTAACCTTACAGCTTTCTGAAATTTTCAATGCTGAACTAGACAAAACACACACTAAAAAGTTATTTGAAGAAATCGAAATTCCTTTGGTTACTGTTTTAGCAAGTATGGAAACAGAAGGAATCAATCTGGACGTTCCGTTCTTAAAATCGCTATCGAAAGAATTAAGTGACGATATTTCTCAATTAGAAAGTCGCATTTACGAAATTGCAGGAGAAAAATTCAATTTGGCTTCCCCTAAACAATTGGGAGATATCTTGTTTGACAAACTAAAAATTGGCGGTGCTAAACAAAAGAAAACCAAAACGGGTCAATATGCTACTGGTGAAGAAATTTTAAGTTATTTAGCCAAAGACAACGAAATTGTGAGTGCTATTTTAGATTGGCGTTCGCTTATCAAATTACAAAACACCTATGTAGAAGCTTTACCTTTGCAAGTAGACGCAAAAACACATCGTGTTCATACCGATTATATGCAAACCGTAGCCGCTACAGGCCGTTTAAGCTCTAACAATCCTAATTTGCAGAACATCCCGATTCGAACGGAACGTGGAAGACAAATCAGAAAAGCATTTATTGCTCGAGACGAAAACTATACGTTACTCTCTGCCGATTATTCTCAAATTGAACTGCGCATTATTGCTGCTTTAAGTGGTGAAGAAAATATGATTAAGGCTTTCCAGCAAGGAGAAGACATTCACAAAAGTACCGCCGCCAAAGTATTCAATGTGCCTTTAGAAGAAGTAACTAAAGAACAGCGTAGTCATGCTAAAACGGTCAATTTTGGAATTATCTATGGGGTATCAGCTTTTGGATTAAGCAATCAGACGTCTTTATCACGTGCCGAAAGCGCCGCACTAATTGAAGCCTATTACAACACTTATCCAAAACTAAAATCATACATTCAGGAGCAAATTGAAAATGCACGAGAAAAAGGTTTTGTACAAACCATTTTAGGGCGACGACGTTATTTAAAAGACATTAATTCTGCCAATGCAGTGGTACGTGGTGCAGCAGAACGAAATGCTGTCAACGCTCCTATTCAAGGAAGTGCCGCAGATATTATCAAAATCGCCATGATTAACATTCACAAAAGGCTAATTGCAGAGAATTGGAAATCTAAAATGTTATTGCAAGTTCATGACGAATTGGTATTTGATGTTCACAATAGTGAATTAGAAAAAATTCAATCGATGATCAAACACGAAATGGAACAAGCTGTTACATTAAGCGTTCCATTGGAAGTAGAAATCGGAATAGGAAAAGATTGGCTAGAAGCCCATTAAAACCATAAAAAAATCCATTCATATGAATGGATTTTTTGTTTTTATACTCTTGCAGTAGTTTCACGTTCTTTCAAAACGGTTTTAATCACTTTAGTTTCATAAGGTGGTTCTTCTTCTGAATCGTCTTCCAAACGCTTAATCAATAATTTAGCCGCCTCTTCTCCTATCTCAATTCCGTGCTGACTTACCGTAGTTAAACTTGGTGACAATCTTCTTGAAGCTAAAATACCATCGGCAAAGCCAATAATACAAAGTTCTTCTGGGATTTTATATCCTTTTTTCAATCCCATTCGTAAAGCCGCAACTGAATCATTTTCTTCTAAAGCGAAGATGCCATCAATTTTATTATTGGCAAAAACAGATTCCATTTTTTCTTTCAAATCTTCTTCTGAGTCGGTTCTAATAATCAAATTAGTATTTACAGGAATATTATTTTTTTCTAGTGCTTTCAAATACCCATCAAATCTCAGTTTTCCAACACTCAAATTATCAACTGATGAGAGTAGCGCAATATTTTTACACCCTAAATCAATTAAACGTTGAGTAGAATCTAAAGCCGAATCGAAATCGTCCACAACGACTTTATCACAGTCAATTCCTTCAGCGATTCTATCAAACATCACAATAGGTGTTCCATCATTGATAATTTCCTTAAAGTGATTGTAATTGTTTTGTTTTTGGGCTTCTTCAGAAACTGACAAAATAAATCCGTCAATAGTACCATTACTTAACATCTCTAATGTATGCGCCTCTTTTTCCAAAGACTCATTGGAGATACACATAATAACATTGTATCCTTTTTCATCAGCCACCTTTTCAATTCCGCTAAAAACTTTTGCAAAAAACGAATTCAAAATATCCGGAATAATAACGCCTATTGTTTTCGTTTTTCTATTCTTAAGATTCAAACCTATGATATTCGGCTTGTAATTTTTAAGTTTAGCATATTCCTTTATTTTGGTTTTAGTTTGTTCGCTAATTTCAGGACTATCGTTAAGTGCTTTTGAAACTGTAGATACAGACACATTAAGTTCTTTAGCGATTTGTTTTAGTGTTGCTTTAGCTTTCATAAAAGTAGTTTGAAAGTGCTAAAATAATAAAAAAATCGGTTGATTAACCTGTTTTTAGTCTGTATGCAAAAGATTTCAATGCAAAGACTTCAACAAGTCAAGATGATTTCCTCGGAGTTCTTCCAATAATCTGGGATCTACTTGTTGCTCACAGTCGGATGAGATGACTGCAC
>CAZOHO010000112.1:0-6686 GCA_964579755.1 uncultured Flavobacterium sp. | reverse complement strand
GGTTCTGGCGATGCGGGTTATCGTTTCAAAGATGAATTTACCGATTTGCGTTTTGACAAAGGTGGTGTTTTGGCTATGGCCAATAACGGACCTGCAACCAATAGCAGTCAATTTTTTATTACCCATATCGAAACGCCTTGGCTTGATGGAAAACATACTATTTTTGGTCATGTTGTTGGTAACGGAATGGAAGCCGTAAACAAAATACTTCAAGATGATTATATGAGTAAAGTAAGCATCATTCGAAATGGAGATGCAGCTAAAAAGTTTGATGCAGTAAAAGTATTTCATGATTACTTTGCCGCTGAAGCCGAAAATCAAAAGAAACAGGCCGCTATTGACGCAGAGAACAAACGCATTTTTAACGAAAAATACAAAACGGTTATTGATGCTAAAGTAAAATCCTTTGCAGCTTTAAAAGCGAAGGCTACCAAAACTAAATCGGGCTTAGAATTTGTAATTACTAAAAAAAGTGGTGGTGCCAAACCTAAAGCTGGGACAGGAATCTTTATCCATTATGCAGGCTTCTTGGAAAACGGAACCTTATTTGACAGCAGCATTGAAAGTGTATGCAAAACTTTTGGAACGTTTGATCCTAACAGAGCTGCACAAAATGGTTACCAACCAATTCCTTTTCAAGCGGGTAAAAAAGACGGCATGATTCCTGGTTTCATCGAAGGAATTGAACAACTTGCTTTTGGAGATAAAGCCGTGATTTTTATTCCATCAAAATTAGGATATGGAGAAGCAGGTGCTGGAGGAGTGATTCCGCCCAACGCCAATATCATTTTTGAAATTGAATTACTAAAAGCACAATAAATAGACTTAATACAATCAGACCAGATGAAATTTAAATTTTTAGCATTCTTATTTTTAGGAATTATAAGTGTCCAAGCACAAAAATTAAAAAAAGGACTTCCAGCAAAAAAACCTGCTATTTCGCAAATGGCGAGTCCAAAAACTATAGAGGGAATTTTTGCCAATATTGTAACCAATAAAGGAACTATTGTAGTACAATTGGAATACCAAAAAACGCCTATTACTGTGGCCAACTTCATCAGCTTAGTAGAAGGGAAAAACACTTTCGTAACCGATGAAAAATTAAAAGGAAAACCATTTTATGATGGTTTAAAATTTCACCGAGTAATTAAAGATTTCATGATTCAAGGTGGAGACCCTGCTGGAAATGGTTCAGGCGGTCCTGGTTATTCATTTAAAGATGAATTTACCGATTTAAAACACAACAAAGGAGGAATCCTTTCTATGGCTAATTCAGGCCCTGCCACTAACGGAAGCCAGTTTTTTATAACTCATAAAGATACTCCTTGGTTAGATGGTGTTCATACTGTTTTTGGGCAAGTTACTCAAGGAATGGATGTTGTGAATAAAATAGAGCAAAACGATGTTATCACTAAAGTAACCATTACTAGAAAAGGCGCATTAGCTTCTAAATTTGATGCTGTTAAAGTGTTCTCAGATTACTATGCCAACAAAGCAGAAGATGCTAAAAAACAAGCCGCTATTGATGCAGAAAACAGAGCCAAACAAGCGGCTATACAAGCTGAAAACAGAAGAATTTATTTAGAAAAATACGGCAATGTTATCAAAGAAAAAGCAGCGTATTTAGCAGCTACTAAAGCTACAGCCACTACCACTGCTTCAGGCCTGCAATATGCTCTTTTACAAAAAGGAACCGATGTAAAACCTGTTGATGGCAGTACTATTTATTTCAAATATGCTGGTTATTTTGAAGATGGAAACTTATTTGATAGTAACTTCGAAGACGTTGCTACAACTTTTGGACAATTCAACCAAGCACGTGCCGATCAAAATGGTTACCAAGCTTTCCCTTTTGAAGCAGGTAAAAAAGACGGTATGATTCCTGGATTTTTAGAAGGATTGAGTTTAATGAACATTGGCGATAGAATGTTATTGTTCCTTCCTGCTAAATTAGCTTACGGTGAAAGAGGTGCTGGAGGAGTAATTCCACCCAACACTAATTTAGTTTTTGAATTGGAAATTTCAGATAAGGCTCCTACTCCTAAACAATAACCTTTTTACAGGGACAAAATAAAAAATCCTCAACAATTGTTGAGGATTTTTTATTGCAATCAATTTGTACTATTATTTTCCAAATTTCCAATCAAACTCATCTTTAGCATTGATGATGGCTCCGATTTCAAACTTCACTACTTCTTCAAACTCAGTTTGTAAAATAATCCAATGCTCTTCGTTGAAATAGTTTTCAAAAGTGTCAAATTCTTCTTGAGTAAATTTGGTAATATTTTTTGCCGCCAAATCTTTTTTGACTTCACTTATTTTTTTGCCAATAATGGTGTTTCCAAACAATTCCAAGTCAGCTCCAGAAGCGACAATATATCCCAATTTAAAATCTTCTTCTTGATAAAAAGTCAAACGTGCTTTTAGTTTATTGTATACTAAAATCTGATTGTCGTCTTCGTCTTTATAATTGCGGTCTGGCTTTCCGTAAATTGCTTCCACATCTTTTTGTTTCATCCCAAAAAGTAGTTTATCAATGCCGTTTTTTAGATTTATTTTCATGTTTTGATATTTTGGTACAAAGTTCGGGAAGTTTTATTCAAATTAATACAAATTGTCGCAATTAAAATAAATCAATTATAAAATACTGATTTCTAATTGTTAAATTGAAAAACAATGCTTATCTTAGTTGTTGTATTTGAATCTAAAAGGATCAAATTCACCCCAAATTTGTTCTCATTTATTTTCAGAAAACCCTACTAGTTGGAACATTGATATAACAATGTATTCAAACAAACTTTTATTTAATTATTAAAGTCAATACGTATGTGTTTTTCAGCCAATGCAAGTTTCGGAGCAGGTGTCGTTTTAGCAGCGATCGGGATAGCTTCTGTCAAAAAAGTACAACAAGCTCCACAAATTTATTTTGCTACTATTCCCCTTATATTTTCAATTCAACAAATTAGTGAAGGTTTCGTTTGGCTTTCACTAACCCATCCTACATTTCAATTTATTCAAAAGCCATCTACCTATATATTTCTCTATTTCGCTCAAGTAATCTGGCCTATTTGGCTACCCCTTTCTATTATGAAATTAGAACATTTTAAAAAAAAGCAACGCTTGCATTATGTATTTGTAATTATCGGTTGCTTAATTGCTTTTTATTTAGGATTTTGTATGATAGCTTACCCTGTTCAGGCCAAAATAACAGGATACCATATTACTTATGCTCAAGAATATCCTATTGCATTTAGAGGATACGGCGAATTCCTTTACGGCTTGGCTACCGTATTACCAGCCTTCCTCTCTAATGTTAAAAGAATGTGGATTATTGGTGTAACTATTATCACATCTTATCTAATCACAACCTTTTTCTACGAAGAATATATTATCTCTGTTTGGTGTTTTTTTGCAACAATAATAAGTGTTGTCGTATTTTTTATTTTGGAAAATATCAAAAAAAAGACAGAAGGATGGAATGGATATCTTAATCCTCAAATTCAAATCACACATCATTAACCTATAATTATTGTATCATGAAAATTACTTTTGAAAAAAAAATACTATTAGGATTCATCATTAACGTATTGGTTGTTATGGCTTTGGTTTGGTCATTTGTAACTCGAATCAAAAATCAAGGTGATGAAAATTTCAATCAACTATTAGACTGGATCACTGGTTTTTTATCCCTACTTTCTATAGTGCTTTTAGTTATAGTCTATTTCATTATAGCTGCACAACTTAGAGCCAAAAATAATTCACAAAAATTACTTTTTGAAAGTCAACAATTGTTACAATCCATAATTGATAACGCGTCTAGCCTCATTTCAATAAAGAAAATCAATGGTGAATATGTTTTAATTAACAAAAAATACGCTTCTCTATATGTAGTAAACAATACTACTATTATTGGTAAAACAGATGCCGATTTTTTATCTCCTGAATTAGCTTTTGCTAATCGAAATTCAGATATGGAAGTAGTTAAAGCTTTAAAAGAACTTCAAATTGAAGAAACTATAGAACAAAAAGACGGTAAGCATACTTACTTGGCGATAAAATTTCCTTTGTATGACTCAACAGGAAGGATATACGCTATTGGAAGTATTGCTACAGATATTACTGAAAGAAAAAAATTAGAAGAATCATTAGCCGCCTCTGATAAACTTTTTAATATGTCAACTGAGATGATGTTAATTGCAACATTAGAAAAATTCATAAAAGTCAATCCAGCTACTTCCAAAATATTAGGATATTCTGAAAAAGAATTATTAAACCAACCATTTCTCAATTTTGTATATCCTGAAGATAAAAGCAACACCAAACAAGAAGTTATAAAATTGAAAGGAGGAAATATAACAATGCAATTCAAAAATAGATACATCTGCAAGGATGGGTCTATAAAATGGCTTCAATGGTCTACTTCTCCAGATACTTCGACAGGATTATTATATGCTGTAGCACAAGACATCACAGCCTTGATTGAATTAGAAAATGAACAGAAAAATACCATTGACCAATTGTATGAAAATGAAGAGAAATTACGAATCATCCTTGAAAACATTAATGAAGGAATCTTAGTAGCTAATGCAGATAAAAAAACTGTTTTAGCCAATTCAATGGCGAATGAGTTATTTGGAATTGAAGAAGATGAGAAGATATCTCCCGATTTAATCAACCATTTTGAATTGTATTATCCCGATGAAAGAACGATTTTCCCTTCTCAAAACTTACCGATGGAAAGAGCACTACTCGGAGAAGAAACAAATGACATTGATTTAGTGCTTTGGAATCCTAATACCCAAGAAAAAAGAAGGATACTCATTAGTGGAAAACCACTAATTGATCAAAACAATAAAGTTGTTGCTGCTATTATTACATTAAAAGATATTAGTCAATACAAACAACTTGAGGCTGAATTAAAAGAAACCGAATCAAAATACCGACAATTAATAGGGTTTAAAAAAGAAGAAGAAAAAGAAAAGGGAAAAGAAGAATAATAAAACTATCATTAGCATTTATTTCTTAACCTTATTCATTCATTTCGTCAAAACGAATAGGGACTTGAGGATCATAACAAGGACATTTGAATTCTTCCAAAGTAGCAGCCAATAATTCCATTGTTTTTCCTTCGGTTCCATAACAGTCAATTTGAATGCTTTGTGAAGTAGTCTTCACTTGAAAAGCACCTTTCCCTTTGGAATTTTTCCAACTGTTATCGTCTACTTTTTCCCAACTAGAAAAAACACTGGCGATACGATTGAGTATCACAGTTACAGGTAGTTCTTCCAAACCCTCCACCATTTCTTGTTCTATCAAAGATTCGTAAACCAATTGATGATTCAAATAAATCCCTTCTTGATACTGCCAAAATACTAATTCGTACATTTAAATAGTTTATGGTTTATTAGTTTAAATGATTAGTACTCAAAAGTACCGTATTCGCTAGAAATAGTTAGTTTTTTAGCGTCTGAAGCTGCTACTCTACCCACAATTTGGGCTTCAACATTAAACAATTTTGAAATAGCAATAATTTCTTGAGCCACTGCTTCAGGAACATACAATTCCATACGGTGACCACAATTGAATACTTGGTACATTTCTTTCCAATCCGTTTTAGATTGCTCTTGAATCAATTGAAACAATGGCGGTACTGGAAACAAATTGTCTTTTATAATGTGTAGATTATTTACAAAATGTAAAATTTTAGTTTGCGCTCCTCCGCTGCAATGCACCATTCCGTGGATTTCTTTTGAAGAATAGGTATCTAAAATTTTCTTGATAATCGGCGCATAGGTTCTGGTTGGCGAAAGCACTAATTGCCCTGCGTCGATAGGAGAATTTTCAACCGCATCTGTTAAGTTAACCTGACCCGAATAAATCAATTCTTCAGGCACAGCCGAATCAAAACTCTCCGGATATTTTTGTGCCAAATACTTACCAAATACATCGTGACGTGCCGAAGTTAATCCATTACTTCCCATTCCTCCGTTGTAACTTTTTTCGTAAGTGGCTTGTCCAAAAGAGGCTAAACCTACAATTACATCACCCGCCTGGATGTTGGCATTATCAATTACTTTAGCGCGTGGCATTCTTGCTGTAACCGTTGAATCTACAATAATGGTGCGAACTAAATCGCCTACATCAGCCGTTTCCCCACCTGTAGAATGAATGGTTACTCCAAAAGAATCCAATTCTTTAATCAACTCCTCGGTTCCATTGATAATAGCTGAAATGACTTCTGCTGGAATTAGGTTTTTATTTCTTCCAATAGTAGAAGAAAGCAAAATATTATCTGTAGCTCCCACACACAACAAATCATCAATATTCATAATCAACGCATCTTGCGCAATGCCTTTCCATACTGAAATATCGCCCGTTTCTTTCCAATACATATAAGCCAAGGACGATTTAGTACCTGCACCATCGGCGTGCATAATCAAACAATACTTGTCGTCTTGGGTTAAATAATCGGGAACGATTTTACAAAAGGCTTGCGGAAACAATCCTTTGTCAATATTTTTAATAGCATTATGCACATCTTCTTTAGATGCCGAAACACCGCGTTGTGCGTATCTTTTTGAAGTATCTGAACTCATGTAGTTAGTGGTGTAGTCTGCCTTTCGGCAAAATGTATTTTCGGCAAAGATAATTATTTTTTTGGCTTTTGCCTAAGTAGAATTTTCAAG
>CAZOHO010000111.1:0-6703 GCA_964579755.1 uncultured Flavobacterium sp. | reverse complement strand
TCACAAACTACAAGTCGTTCCCCTCTTGAAATCGAAGATTCAACGATTCCAAAAAAACAATAAAAACTAGAGTTATAGGGGCTAGGGATGTGCTAGATAATATTCGATTTACAATTCACGAATCACAAACTACAAGACGTTCCCCTCTATATAGGGGCTAGGGGTGTGTCTTTAATTTACGAAGTTCCATCCCGACGCTTCGAGACGATTCACAAATTCTCAACAACCAACAACCAACAACTGACAACAGAGAACAGAGACCAAAATAAAACTTTGTGCCCTAGTGCCTTCGCGGCAAAAAGACAAAAAAAATCCCTAAAGCAAAACACTCTAGGGACACATCTCAATTCATAAAAATTTTGATCCTTAATTATCCAAAACAGTAAATGTTGAGTTTAAACTCTTAAACTCCGGTACAATTTTCTTCATCTGGCTAACAATAGCATCATTGTCAAAAACATCCGAACCAGTAATCAATTCAATAATATCCTGATGGAGTCCCTCAAACTCCTCCTCCATTTCTTGAGCAATCATAATTTTATCATGATGCGTTGGTATAGTCTTAGCACTATCATTCAACAACTCTTCATATAATTTCTCTCCAGGACGAAGACCAACTACTTCAATTTTGATATCGACATCAGGAGTAAAACCAGCCAACTTAATCATCTTAAGAGCCAAATCATAGATTTTAACAGGCTTACCCATATCAAAAATATAGATTTCACCTCCATTACCCATAGCTCCTGCTTCTAACACCAACTGACAGGCTTCTGGTATCGTCATAAAATAACGGATAATATCTTTATGCGTAATGGTTACAGGACCACCTGCAGCAATTTGTTTAGTAAACAAAGGTACTACTGAACCATTGGAACCCAATACATTACCGAAACGAGTCGTAATAAATTTGGTAACCACGTCACTATGCTCTTTTTTATGTTTCCATTGCAACGATTGCACATATTTCTCGGCGATACGTTTACTAGCACCCATCACGTTGGACGGATTTACTGCTTTATCAGTAGATACCATAACAAACTTGGCCACCCCATATTTACAAGATAAATCAGCTACATTTTTAGTTCCCTTCACATTAGTCACAATCGCTTGTGCAGGATTTTCTTCCATCAAGGGAACATGCTTATAGGCAGCAGCATGATACACAACCTGAGGTTGATAAGTAGCAAAAACCGATTCCATCGCTTTTTTACTTCTAACATCAGCAATAACACTGTAAATAATTGTATCGGTTGCTAACGCTTGGGTTTCTAAAGTCAATTGATGCAAAGGAGTTTCTGCTTGATCCAGCATCAACACAACTTTGGGATTAAAACTTAAGACCTGACGAACAATTTCGCTACCAATAGAACCCGCTGCACCAGTGATCAAAACCGTTTTATCTTTTAATTGTTTAGTGATGGATCGATCGTCTAAAACAATCGGTTTGCGCTCTAATAAATCTTCAATCTGAATGTTTTTAATTTTTTGAGAGATTTCTTTTTGATTCTCCCAATTGGTAATCAAAGGTACTGTATACACCTTATAATTAAATTCCAAACACTGATCTACAATATGAATTTGTTCTTCTTTAGTCAAACTCTTGTCCGCAATAATAATTCCTTCAGCATTTAAAGAACGCATCAAAGCCGGTAATTTTTTCTTTTGAGCCAAAATTGGCAAATCCAACATACGTTTAGATACATTTTGATTGTGATGATCCACAAATCCAATCACCTTAAAACGAGCAGGAGTTTCAAAATTCAAGGCATTAGCTACTGAAATGGCATTAGCATCAGTCCCGTAGATAATAGTGCGAACTAGTTTGTGTTCGGAATTATCCGAAAAATACACTTCAAAGGTGCGCTTAACAATAACACGATACAAAAACAGCCCACAAAAAACAAAGACAGTATTAATGAACAAAGCCGTATTTAAAAAAGCTTTCTCTTGAAAATTAAACTCATAAATGAGGTTGAAAATAAGAAAAAACACCAATACAGAAACCTGTGAGAACAACAGCTTAACCGCATCGATATAGGACGAATGGCGAATAATACCGGAATAGGTTCTAAACAACCAAAACGAAAAAACATTTATAAGTAAAAAGAATACTATGAATTCTTTCCAAAATGGGGTAATTACAAAATCCAAACCCGTCCCTCTAAATAGCAAAAAGCTAAACAAACAAGAGGTAACGAGTACAGCAAAATCGATAGACAATATAATCCATCGAGGCAAATAGTTCAAGCTACTGATATTAAACCTCAGATTTTCTCTTGAAAAAAACGAATTAGATTTAGTTTCTTTTGCAGACATATTGACATTCAAATAACTAGATTACTACTATTGTATTACAAACCTTTGCTACGGTTCAATCCAAAAGTAAACAATTTATATGGAATTAAACGCAATTAATTATTGATTTATTTCGCTTAAATCCTACAATTTATGTTTTAACAATCCTATCAAATATTCTCCATAACCTGATTTGCGTAGCGGTTCAGCCAATACTTTCAATTGATTATCCGAAATAAAACCTTGACGCCAAGCAATCTCTTCAATACATCCTACTTTCAATCCCTGACGCTCCTCTAATACTTGTACAAACTGTCCTGCTTGCATCAAGCTAGCAAATGTTCCAGTGTCCAACCAAGCCGTTCCCCGACTTAAAATCCCCACTTTCAATTTCCCTTGTTTCAAGTATTCCTTGTTCACATCGGTAATTTCATATTCCCCTCGAGCAGAAGGCTGAATATTCTTGGCTATTTTAACGACTGAATTATCATAAAAATACAACCCGGGAACAGCAAAATTCGATTTGGGTTCCAAAGGCTTTTCTTCAATAGAAAGCGCTTTATTATCGGCATCAAATTCCACTACACCATAACGCTCAGGGTCTGAAACATGGTACGCAAATACCACCCCACCCTCAGGCGTCGTATTAGAACGCAACAACTCTTGCATATTGGCACCAAAGAAAATATTATCTCCTAGCACTAAGGCCACCGAATCTTCCCCTATAAAATCAGCACCAATCACAAAAGCCTGTGCCAATCCATTCGGTACCGCTTGTTCAGCATAACTAAATTGACAACCAATAGTTGACCCATCACCCAATAATTTTTGAAAATTCGGCAAATCATGAGGGGTAGAAATAATCAAAATTTCATTAATCCCCGCCATCATCAAAGTCGATAACGGATAATAAATCATGGGCTTGTCATAAACAGGCATCATTTGCTTACTCATCGCCAAAGTCAAAGGATGCAATCGAGTACCGGATCCTCCGGCGAGTATAATTCCTTTCATAGGGTTCTAATTTTACGAATTGCGCGAATTACGCGAATTATGCGAATTTATCTATTTTTTTGAGTTTACTATTCTTTTATAGGTTAAGGATGGTGTGCCAAAATTAATCAACATTCCCAACTCCATATTTGAGCATTTTAAATAATTCTGCAGTTGCGCATAAAACACCGAAGGTATCTGATGAACTGCTTTTAATTCAACAATAATTTTATCATAACAAATAAAATCGGCTCTATATTGCTTTTTCAATTTTTCACCTTCATAAAACAAATCTAATTTCACTTGTCGTTTGTAGGGAATTTTTTGAACTTGAAACTCTTTTTCTAAAACCTCTTCATACACTGCCTCCAAGAATCCAGGACCTAATGCTCGGTGTACTTTCATACAAGCGCCAACAACAGCATAGCTTTCGTCTTTATACAGTATTTTGGAGGGGGCATCCATATTTAATTCGTATAATTCGTGTAATTCGTGGTCATTCTTTTAATTCGCATATTGTTTTTCATAGTAGGACGCATACGCCCCCGAAGTCACATTATCCAACCATCTTTGATTCTCTAAGTACCAATTCACCGTGCGTTCCAACCCTTCTTCAAAAGTAACCGACGGCTTCCAACCCAACTCTTTATTAATTTTAGTCGCATCAATCGCATAACGCAAATCATGCCCTGGACGGTCTTTTACATAGGTTATCAATTGGGCGGAAGTCCCTGCTGGACGGCCTAATTTGGCATCCATAATTTGACAAAGCAATTTCACCAAATCAATATTTTGCCATTCGTTGAAACCTCCAATATTGTAGGTGTCGTGATTCAATCCTTGGTGAAAAACCAAATCAATCGCCACCGCATGGTCTTCTACAAACAACCAATCGCGGGTATATTTCCCATCACCATATACGGGTAACGGCTTATTCTGAATAATATTATTGATAAAAAGCGGAATCAATTTCTCTGGAAAATGAAAAGGACCGTAATTGTTTGAGCAATTGGTCAACACATACGGCAAACCATAGGTTTCACCATAAGCTCGTACAAAATGATCCGAACTCGCTTTCGAAGCGGAGTAAGGCGAATTAGGGTCATAAGCCGTCGTTTCAGTAAACAAGCCTTCAGCACCCAAACTTCCATACACCTCATCGGTACTGATATGGTAAAAACGTTTGCCTTCTGTATCGTCTTTCCAAATCGTTTTAGCGGCATTCAACAAATTCATCGTCCCAATCACATTCGTTTTCACAAACGCCAAAGGATCCGTAATAGAACGATCCACATGCGACTCTGCCGCTAGGTGCAACACTCCATCAAACTGATGTTCGGCAAACAAAGCATCAATAAAAGGAGCATCCACAATATCACCTTTCACAAAGGTATAGTTCGGCGCCTTTTCAATATCGGCAATATTCTCTAAATTCCCCGCATAAGTCAATGCATCCAAATTAAAAATCTGATAATTCGGATACTGATTCACAAAACGTCTCACCACATGAGATCCAATAAATCCGGCACCACCGGTAATCAATATTTTTTTCATTCTATTTGTTTTTTGCCACTAAGTCGCTAGGGCACTAAGTTTATAAATACGATTAAGAAATTAGTAAAATTAAATTCTTCTAATTTGTGTGAATTCGCATCAATTCGTGTCAATTCGTGTTAATTCGTAACAATCCCATACATTTCTCCAAACTCTCCCGATACCCAGGAACAACCACCCCAAAAGTAGTTGTAATTTTCGTTTTGTCCAATAACGAATAATGCGGTCGACGCGCCGGTGTAGGATAATCCGAACTTGGAATACCCCTCACCACACAATCAAACCCGCCAATGACTTGAATGGCTAATGCAAATTCGTACCAACTGATTTCACCTTCATTCGAAAAATGATAAATACCACCTTGCCAATGAGAATGCGTAATAATCGTCATAATGGCTTGTGCCAAATCAGCCGCATAAGTCGGGCTACCTATTTGGTCATTCACCACATTCAGGCTATCACGTTCCTGCATCAATCTGCTCATAGTTTTAACAAAATTATTACCAAAACGAGAATACACCCAGGAAGTCCGAATAACAATCGCCTCTGGATTTTCTCGCAAACAGGCGTGTTCCCCTGCCAATTTGGTTTGGCCATATACATTGATCGGACCCGTAGGTGCCTCTTCAGTCAAAGCAGTACTCGAACTCCCATCAAACACATAATCCGTGGAAACATGAACCAGTTGACATCCATTGAACTTTGTCCATCGCGCTAAAACAGCCACCGCTTGATGGTTCAACACATCAGCCAATTCGGTTTCTGTTTCCGCTTTATCGACTGCAGTATAAGCAGCACAATTAATAATAATGTGAGGTTGGATCCTATCCAATACATCGGATATCGTTGCCAAATCACTCAGATCCAAAACCGAACGATCCGCAAACACCCATTCGAATTGGGCATACTGCGACGCCAACTCCTTCAATTCCGAACCCAATTGTCCGTTAGCTCCTGTTACTAATATTTTTTTCATTTTATATAGGCCACAAAGGCACAAAAACGCAAAGTTTTATTTTAAACCATCAAAAAACTAAGACTAAACAAAGATTTTTCTAATTTCTCTAATTTTCTCAATCTGTGTTCCAACATCTCAATTCGTAACTCGTATATTTTAATTTCTCTAATTTTACCAATCTGTGTTCTTAAATCCCAACTTGAAAATCTTAAATTGTTACATTGATACATCGTAACTCGTATATCGTAAATCCATAAATTGTTACATTTTCAAATTTTCAAATTACCACATTCTCAAATCGTACTTCGTATATTTCAATTTCTCTAATTTTACCAATCTGTGTTCTTAAATCCCAACTTGCAAATCTTAAATTGTTACATTGACACATCGTACCTCGAACCTCGTATATCGCACCTCGTATATCTAAAACATACTATTACACCCCTCAATCCCCGGCAACACCAAATCCTTATCCGATACAATAGCGTCCTTCAAGTCCATACCCCAGTCAATATTCAAACTAGGATCATCAAACCGAATGCCTCCTTCACTAGCTTTATTATAAAACTGATCGCATTTGTACAGCACCACTGCCGTTTCACTAATCACCGAAAACCCATGCGCAAAACCATGCGGAATCAGCAATTGCTTTTTATTCTCTGCCGATAATTTGATGGCAAAATGCTGCCCATAAGTAGGCGACGCTCTTCTAATATCTACGGCAACATCAATAATTTCTCCTTGTAATACTCTAATTAATTTAGTCTGAGCAAAAGGCGGATTTTGATAATGCAAACCTCTCAAAGTACCGCGTTTGGAAAACGACTGGTTGTCCTGCACAAATTGGATGTTAATACCTTGAGCTGCTAAAGTATTTTGATTATAGGCTTCAAAAAAATA
>CAZOHO010000110.1:0-6720 GCA_964579755.1 uncultured Flavobacterium sp. | reverse complement strand
ATTCAAACCTTCAGACGCTACAATTATGAAATTATATCAGAACATAACGAAGACAATTACATCAATAATCTAAAAGAACGTTCTGATTATTTGGACAAATACCTAAACATTTAATTTCGCGTTACACCAATAGCAAATGAAAATAGCCATCTACGGACAATATTACCTCAATAGTACAGAACCGATTATTAAAGACATTTTTGTTTTTTTTAAAAAGAACAATGTTGAGCTAATTATCGAATCGGCATTTCTTGAAATGTTGTACGAAAAAGACATTATCCACGAAACCTACCAAACCTTCTCATCTCATACCGAATTAGACACTAGTTTTGATCTTTTAATCAGTATTGGTGGAGACGGAACCATTTTGCGAGCCGCTACTTTGGTGCGTAATTCTGGAGTCCCTATTTTAGGCATCAATGCAGGTCGATTAGGCTTCTTGGCTACAGTTCAAAAAGAAAATATCGATTCGTTCTTACAATTTGTAATCGATAAAAAATACAGCATTTCTAAACGAACATTACTTGGGCTAGATTGTTCACCTGAAAACGAGGCTATCAAAGAAATTAACTTTGCCATGAATGAAATCACCGTAAGCAGAAAAGACACTACCTCGATGATTACCATAGAAACGTATTTGAACGATGAATTTCTAAATTCGTATTGGGCAGACGGCTTAATTATCTCCACTCCAACGGGATCTACAGGATATTCTATGAGTTGCGGAGGTCCTATTTTAACTCCAGAGGTAAAAAGCCTAGTAATCACTCCTATTGCACCTCATAATTTAAATGCCAGACCGCTTGTTATTCCAGACGACACCGAGATCAAACTTCGTGTAACAGGTCGTGAAGATCAATATTTAGTTTCGCTTGACTCCCGGGTAACTACTGTTAAAAACGAATCGGTTTTAATTATCAAAAAAAATCCTTTCGAAATTAATATGATTGAAATCCCAGAAGAAACCTTCTTAAAAACCTTGCGCAACAAATTACTTTGGGGTGAGGATAAAAGAAATTAAATGCGCTGCATACGATTCTAGTGTTTTTTATCGTTTAGATTGTTCCTTTTTGAATTAGAAATCAACATACTGATTATCAAAATTAGAGAGAAAACACATTTACAATAACTAGCATTGATTCGGATTCATAATTCTTATATTTGCGCACATTTTATTATTTCAATGAATAAAGTCATTCTTGTATTAATTAGTTTCTTTTGCTTTGCAACTACCCAAGCTCAAATTAATGAGTTAGGCATTTTTGTTGGCGGAAGTAACTTTATTGGAGATGTTGGCTCGACTACATATATTAACCCCAATAGCCCAGCGTTTGGTTTACTCTACAAATGGAATACAACACCGCGTCACTCTTGGCGATTTTCGTACATACAATCCAAGTTAGAATCTAAGGATATTAACTCAGATGAAATACGAAGAATAACTAGAGGCCTTTCCTTTCAAAATACTATAAAAGAATTGTCAGGAGGTATTGAATTTAATTTTTTTGATTTTAACATATACAATCCGTTAGAAAGAAAAATCACTCCGTATGTCTTTACGGGGCTAAGTCTAAGCTTTTATGATAGTTTATTTTACAAATACGGACAGGCAGAATTTGACTCAAAACAAAAAACTCTTGCATTACCGATAATTTTAGGTGTAAAATCCAATTTAACTTCTAATTTTGTGCTTGGTTTGGAAATAGGAGCTAGATACACATTTGCAGATGACATTGACGGGAGTTCTCCCAGAAATGAAAATTGGCAACCAATTCAGTTTGGCAATCAAAATAATAACGATTGGTACGTGTTTTCAGGTATAACCTTAACCTATACCTTTGGTAATAAACCTTGCTTTTGCGCAGAATAAAATGGATTTAATAAATAGTATCGACAAAAATAAACTCCCAAAACACCTCGCCATCATTATGGACGGAAATGGTCGTTGGGCTAAACAACGAGGCCTTTTACGCGCCTTGGGACACGAAAGCGGCACTAAATCTGTAAAAAAAATCATTGAAGCTTGTGCTAAATTAGGAATAGAAAACTTGACTTTATATGCCTTTTCTACTGAAAATTGGAACCGACCAAAACTAGAAGTCGAAGCTTTAATGAGAGTTTTAGTGAATTCACTAAAAAAAGAATTACCTACATTAGACCGTAACAATATAAAAATGAATGCTATTGGTAATTTAGACAAATTACCAGCAACAGCACAAAAAGAACTTCAAGAAGTAATCAACAAAACAAAAGACAATACTCACTTAACCTTAACACTTGCTTTAAGCTATGGTTCTAGGGAAGAAATTGTAAGTGCAGTCAAAAAAATTAGTGATAAAGTTAAAAATAATATAATTTCAATCGACAGTATTGACGATTCCATTATAAATGAGCATCTTTACACGCAAAATTTACCAGAGGTAGATTTATTAATACGAACTAGTGGAGAACATAGAATAAGTAATTTTTTGCTGTGGCAAATAGCCTACGCAGAGTTATATTTTACAGATATCTTGTGGCCTGACTTTAAAGAAGAAGATTTATATGAGGCTATCCTTAGTTATCAAAAAAGAGAACGTAGATTTGGAAAAACAAGCGAACAAATTAAATAATTTTTTAGTGTTACAAAAAAGCATCAAAATAGCCCTTTGCCTACTTATTTTTGGAAGTGTATTCCAAGCAAAAGCACAAGATAGAGTTCCTTTTGACCAAGGAAAAAAATACATTTTAGCTGACGTAAGCGTGGTGGGTAAAATCACTTTTAACACTCAAACTGTAGTCACTTTTACAGGGCTAGAAAAAGGAAAAGAAATCAGTATTCCTGGAGAAGAAATAAGTAGTGCAATTAAGAAATTAGGAAAATTAGGATTATTTAACGAAATCTCTTTTTATATCAATAAAATAGAAAATGACAGTATCTATCTTGATCTAAACCTCGAAGAATTACCTAAATTAAATAAGGTGCGTTTTGTAGGTATTAAAAAAAATAAAACAGAAGGTTTAATCAAAGACAATGGACTAACTGAAAACAAAGTTGTAAACGAAAATTTAATTACAACCACCAAAAATTATATTGAAAATAAATACAAAAAAGACGGATTTTACAACACCAAAGTAAACATCAATACAGTTATCGACACTACTACAATCAATCAAGTAAATATGCTTGTAAGTATTGATAAAGGCACTAAGGTAAAAATCGAAGAAATAGATTTTATTGGAAATACTAAAGTGTCCGACAAGGCTTTGCGAAAAGCAATGAAAGACACCAAACAGAGAAAAATTACACGTCTTTTCAAAGCATCTAAATTCATCAAGGATAAATACAAATCTGACTTAGAAAAAGTAATAGATGTTTACAAAGAAAAAGGATTTAGAGATGCCCGTATTATTTCTGACACCGTTTCTTACAATAAAGAAAAGAACACCTTGGCGGTTAAAGTCAAAGTAGAAGAAGGCAACAAATATTATTTTGGAGACATAAAATTCTTAGGAAATACGGTATATTCCGACCAAGGTCTAAGTAGAATCTTAGGGTTAAAAAAAGGAGATGTTTACAATGGAGTGTTATTAGAAAAAAGAATTGCGGATAAATCAAAACCAGATGGAGAAGATATTACTAATTTGTACCAAAATAATGGCTATTTATTCTCTAGTATAAATGCAGTTGAGGTAAAAACAGCAAATGATACTATCGATTTTGAAGTTCGTGTTACCGAAGGCCCAATTGCTTACTTCAATAAAATAACAGTTGTTGGAAATGACAAAACAAATGATCAAGTAATATACCGTGAATTACGCACAAAACCAGGAGAAAAATACAGCAAAGAAGAATTAGTTAGAACCATTCGTGAGATTGGGCAACTAGGTTTTTTTGACCCAGAAACGATTGATCCAAAATTCAAAAATGTGGATTCAGGTGCAGGAACAGTAGATATCGAATACCATTTAGCTGAAAAAGGAGCCAGTCAAATTGAACTTCAAGGAGGTTATGGAGGCGGAGGATTCATTGGAACTTTAGGACTTTCATTCAACAACTTCTCAGCAAGAAATATATTTAAAAAAGATTCATACAAACCGCTTCCTATGGGAGATGGTCAAAAAGTATCTTTGAGATTACAAGCTAGTACTTACTTCAAGACATATAGTGCTTCATTTTCAGAGCCATGGTTTGGCGGTAAAAAACCGGTACAATTCAGCACTTCCTTATCGTATAGTCAACAATACTTGAACAACTACATTACATACAAAGTAGATAAAACTAAAAGTTTTAGCATTTTAACATTATCTGTAGGGATTGCCAAACGATTAACAGTACCAGATGATTTCTTTGTGTTATCTCAATCATTAAGTTACCAACATTACGATTTAAATAATTACAATACCGGTTTATTTACTTTTGGTGATGGCACTTCAAGAAACTTAGCTTATACTATTGGAATAACACGAAGTAACAAAGGGGTGAACCCAATTTTTCCAACTTACGGATCTGAATTTAGTGTTTCGGCAAAATTAACCCCGCCATATTCTTTGTTTAGCAAAACCAATTATCAAACTTTAGGGGATCAGGAAGCCTATAAATACAAATATACAGGTACAAGCTATACGGGTAGTAATGGAATACAAGTTAACGAAGGTGATTTACTAGAAGCCGTACCAACTTCATCTAACCCATATCCAAATAGCGTAGCTAACTATCAAGATGCAGCGGCAGACCCCTCTAAAGTAGACCAGAAAAAATTCAACTGGCTAGAGTATTACAAAATAAAATTCAAAGCAGATTGGTACACCAAAATATATGGTAAATTAGTATTACGTAGTTTATCTGAATTTGGATTTATGGGAGCTTATAACCAAAACCGTGGAGCTATTCCTTTTGAAAGATTCTATTTAGGAGGTGATGGAATGGCGATGTATGCAATGGACGGGAGAGAAACTATCCAATTAAGAGGATATCCTAATAATTCGTTAACACCAATCAATAGTGCTGGAGAACAATTAGGAGCTACTATCTATAATAAATTTTCTTTAGAAATGCGTTATCCTATCACCCTTAAAGCTTCAGCATCTATTTATGCGTTAGCCTTCTTGGAAGCAGGTTCTTCGTTTGATAAATTCAAGAATTATAATCCATTTGCTTTAAACCGTTCAGCAGGGGTTGGGCTACGAGTTTTCATGCCTGCATTTGGATTACTAGGTATCGATTTTGCTAAAGGATTTGACGCTTTACCAGGACAAACAACACCTAATGGTTGGGAAACCCATTTCATCATTGGACAACAGTTCTAAAAATTTGTTTCATTTTCCAAAACAACAAAAGTTATGAGAAAACAATTTTTATTTCTACTTTTAACCCTAATTGGAATAAGTACTGTTCAGGCGCAGACAAAAAGCCCCAAAATTGGATATATCGATATGGAATACATTTTACAAAATGTATCCAATTATACTGAGGCTCAAAACGAATTAGAGCAAAAAGCTCAAAAATGGAAACAAGAAATTGAAACAAAGAAAAATGAGATACAAAAACTTGTCGAAGTATTAAAAATTGAAAAACCACTTTTAACAAAAGAACTAATTGAAGAACGCGAAACTGAAATTAAATTCTTGGAAAAAGAAGTTTTAGAGTACCAACAAAAAAGATTTGGCGCCAATGGGGATTTAATGCAGCAAAAATTAGTTTTAGCAAAACCCGTTCAAGATCAAGTTTTCACAACAGTACAAGATATAGCCGAGGCAAAACAATATGATTTCATATTTGACAAGTCATCTGATTTAACAATGCTTTTTGCAGCGAAACGATTTGATATCAGCGATCAAGTATTACGCGTATTGAATAGAACTGAAAAAAGAGAGCAACTAACTAAGAAACAACAAAAAGAGTTAGAAGAAAAAGAGAAAAAAGAAGATGCACTTGATGAAAATCCGGGTTTAAAGGACAGACAAAAAGCATTAGACGAGAAAAAAGAAGCTCGAGAAAAATTAATAGCAGAACGAAAACTGCAACAAGAAACGAAGAAAAAAGAATTTGAAGAACGAAGAAAAAAATTAGCCGAAGAAAAAGAAGCTAGAAAAAACAACACTGCTAGTTCTAATACCGTTGAAGCTAAAGCGGATGCAGCTAAAATTGCTCAAGAGAAATTAGAAGCGTCAGAATTAGCACGAAAAAAACAAGCCGAGGAAAAAGTAAAAATTATTGAAGAACGTAAAAAAATTATTGAAGAAAATAAAAAGGCTTTAGAAGAGAAAAGAAAAAAAGCAATCGAAGAAAGAGAAGCTAAAAAAAATGGCACGATTTCTGAAAAAGTCACAACAAATAATAAAGTAGTTGATTCTACAAAAATTAAAATTGAAGCAGCTAAGCAAAAACAAGCATTAGAAAAACAAAAAGCGTTAGACGATCGTAAAAAAATTATTGAAGCCAATAAAAAAGCATTAGAAGAAAAACGAAACAAAATTATAGAAGAAAGAGCAGCTGCAAAAAAAGCAGCTGAAGAAAAATTAAAAGCAAATACAAATAAAAATTAATTATTAAATACCTTAAAACAATGAAACAAATCAAGACTTTATTAATCGCTGTAATACTAATCTTAGGAGCAAATCAAACTATTTCAGCACAAGCAAAAACAGCTCACGTAGATGTAAATGATATTATGGCCAAAATGCCTGCTATGTTAGATGCTCAAAAACAATTAGAGAAATTAAGCACTACTTATGACG
>CAZOHO010000109.1:0-6750 GCA_964579755.1 uncultured Flavobacterium sp. | reverse complement strand
TATACTTTGCACGCTATTGGAACTTTGGTTTTTGACAAAATCGCGTATAAAAATGTGGTTTCTAACGGATTGGTATTGGACAAAAACGGACAGAAAATGTCGAAACGTTTAGGAAATGCCGTTGATCCTTTTGAAACCTTGAAAGAATATGGTCCAGATGCGACACGTTGGTATATGATATCCAATGCGAATCCTTGGGATAACTTGAAGTTTGACTTGGAAGGAATTGCTGAGGTGCGTCGTAAGTTCTTCGGGACCTTATACAACACCTATTCGTTCTTTAGTTTGTATGCCAATATCGATGGTTTTACCTATTCAGAAGCTGAAATTCCGTTGGCGGAACGCCCAGAAATTGACCGTTGGATTATTTCAGAATTGAATACATTGATTAAAGATGTCGATAGTTTTTATGCTGATTATGAACCCACCAGAGCCGCTCGTGCGATTTCTGACTTTGTTCAAGAAAACTTGAGTAACTGGTACGTTCGTTTGTGTAGAAGACGTTTTTGGAAAGGGGAGTATGCGCAAGATAAAATTGCCGCTTACCAAACCTTATACACTTGTTTGTTAAGCATAAGTAAATTGGCTGCGCCAATTGCGCCATTTTATATGGACAAGTTATACAGAGATTTAACACAAGCAACACATTCAGAAGGCTTTGAGAGTGTACATTTGGCAAAATTTCCAGAATACGTTGAAAACTTTGTTGATAAATCGTTGGAAAGCAAAATGCAAAAAGCCCAAACGATTTCATCATTGGTATTGTCGCTTCGTAAAAAAGAGATGATCAAAGTGCGTCAACCTTTGCAAAAGGTAATGATTCCGGTACTTGACGACAATCAAAGAGCTGAAATTGAAGCAGTGTCAGACTTAATAAAAGCAGAAGTAAACGTAAAAGAAATTGTGCTTTTAGACGATGCTTCGGGGATTTTGGTGAAACAAATTAAGCCTAATTTCAAGACATTAGGACCTCGTTTTGGAAAAGACATGGGCTTGATTTCTAAGGAGATACAAGGATTTTCGCCAGATCAAATCAATGAATTGGAACGCGAAGGAAGTTTAGCTATTGTTATTGCGGGAAATACCGTATCTTTAACTATAGAAGATGTAGAAATTACATCGCAGGATATTGAAGGTTGGTTAGTGGCTAATTCTAACGGAATTACAGTAGCGTTAGACATTACCATTTCGGCAGAATTGAAACAAGAAGGGATTGCGAGAGAATTGGTCAACCGAATCCAAAATATCCGTAAAGATTCAGGGTTTGAAGTAACAGATAAAATTAAAGTGACGTTACAACACAATGCTGAATTACAAGCAGCCGTAGTAGCTAATGAAGAATACATCAAGTCAGAAACGTTAACCGAAAGTTTGGTTTTTGAAAATGAAGTAGATAACGGATTAGAAATAGAATTTGACGATATAAAAACAAGAATAATAATCACTAAATAATGGAGTTATGGTAGATGAAATTGCAAGATACTCAGATGCTGATTTAGCAGAATTCAAAGAATTAATTCAAAAGAAAATACAAAAAGCTCAAGAAGATTTAGACTTGATTAAAAGTGCTTATATGAATGATTTGAATAATGGAACAGACGATACGTCTCCAACATTCAAAGCGTTTGAAGAAGGTAGCGAAACCATGTCTAAAGAAGCCAACTCACAATTAGCTATTCGTCAAGAAAAGTTCATTCGTGATTTGAAAAATGCGCTTTTCCGTGTTGAAAATAAAACCTACGGAGTGTGTAAAGTGACAGGAAAATTAATTAGCAAAGAACGTTTGTTAATTGTGCCTCACGCTACAATGAGTATCGAAGCTAAAAATATGCAACGATAAGAAATCGCTGTAAAAGCATACCTTTCCAAATTTCAAGAATTTCTGATTAGAAATCTTGGGATTTGGAATTTTTATTTTTGGAATTTATTTACTTTTGCCGCATGAAACACAATTCAATGTCATTACGAAGCGCTTACTTTCTTGTCGTTCTTATACTAGTTATAGACCAATTATCTAAAATTTACATCAAAACCAACTTCATTTTGGGTGAAGAAGTGGAGGTGTTTTCTTGGTTTAAAATTTATTTTATTGAAAACGAAGGAATGGCATGGGGAACCAAAATTCCAGGAGAATATGGCAAACTAATTTTGACAGTATTTCGTTTGTTTGCAGTTGCAGGAATAGGGTACTGGCTTTGGGATTCGGTAAAGAAAAGACACAGTTCTAATTATTTGATTGTGGCTATTGCTTTGATTATGGCGGGAGCTTTTGGAAATATTTTAGATTCAGTTTTTTATGGTGTGTCGTTTGATGATAGCCAACAAAATGTAGCTACTTTATTTTCAAATAAACCGTATGGAACTTGGTTTCATGGGAAAGTGGTTGATATGTTTTATTTCCCTATTTGGCAAGGTAATTTACCTACTTGGTTGCCAATTTGGGGCGGCAAAGAATTTACGTTTTTCAACGCTATTTTTAATATTGCCGATGTGGCTATTTCTACAGGTGTTGGAATTTTACTTTTCTTCAATAAAAAAGCATTTCATAAATACGAATAGTTTGTGATACCGATATAAAAAAGGCTTCGTTACTTTAATGACGAAGCCTTTTTCTTTATTATCTTTTCCACTATTGAGTATAAAAATCTCTGACCTTGGCAACAATCTGATTGACTGTCATTTTATCTGCAGTAGTAACCCCTTTTAACTTGTCTGGAGTGATAATTTTTTCGTCTTGAATTCTTCTTTTTAATTCGGTTTTAGCACCTGCAGGACCAAACACATACAACTCATCCGATTTTTTGACATAGTCAATTACCGAGTCCATAAAGTAATTGGTTTGTTCTTTTTTGCGGTTATTCAATTGAGTTTCGTTGGCACTGTGATGATTTCCGGAGAATGTGCCTTTGTTTCCTTCGCGGTTGTGGTGCGATTTATTTTCAATATCCGAATCAATTTCGGTAATACTTTCTTTTTTGCCGTCTAGGCTAACAATAATAGCTTTTGAGCTGTCAATCCAAATTCCTGTTTGTCGTTTCATGATTCTTCATTTTTAAGTTAAAATACTGTTTTACTTAAAGTTAGGAAAAAATAAAAGAGTTTGAAATTAATTAACGCGCCATTAACGCTTTGTTACCGTTATGAGGTAGATAAGTCTTTTTAATTGTATTTAGTCTTGTTTTTTATCCAAATAATTCTCCAGCCACATCTTCAATTTTAGCCACTAATCGAATTTTAATTCCAGGATTTTTCAACGCAATTTTATTGTATTTGGACACAAAAATGGTCGAAAATCCTAATTTTTCGGCTTCTTGAATTCGTTGATCCACTCGGTTTACGGGACGAATTTCACCAGAAAGACCTACCTCTCCAGCAAAACAAAAATCTTTATTCACAGGAATGTCTTCATTTGATGATAAAATCGCTGCAACCACGGCTAAATCAATAGCCGGATCGTCCACTGATATACCTCCAGTGATGTTTAAGAAAACGTCTTTGGCACCTAAACGGAAACCGGCTCGTTTTTCTAAAACCGCCAAAATCATATTTAGTCTTTTGGCATTGTATCCCGTCGTGCTACGTTGCGGTGTTCCGTACACAGCGGTGCTTACTAAAGCTTGTATTTCGAGCATCAAAGGGCGCATACCTTCTAAAGTAGTGGCAATGGCAGTTCCTGATAATTCTTCGTCTTTATGCGAAATCAAAATCTCGGAAGGATTGGACACTTCGCGTAAGCCGCTGCCTAACATTTCGTAAATTCCGATTTCAGCAGTAGATCCAAAACGATTTTTTAGCGAACGCAAAATGCGGTACACATGATTTCGGTCGCCTTCAAATTGCAAAACGGTATCGACCATGTGTTCCAAAATTTTTGGTCCTGCAATAGTGCCGTCTTTGGTAATATGACCAATTAAAATAACAGGAATATTGGTTTCTTTAGCAAATTTGATCAACTCAGCCGTTGTTTCTCTAATTTGAGAAATACTACCTGGTGTGGATTCAATATAATCGGTATGAAGCGTCTGAATCGAATCAATAATCACAATTTCAGGTTGGATGGCTTCAATTTGCTTGAAGATATTTTGTGTTTTGGTTTCGGTCAGAATATAGCAATTATCGCCATTTGGTGTAATGCGCTCTGCGCGCATTTTAATTTGTTTTTGACTTTCTTCACCCGAAACATAAAGCGTTTTATAAGGTAGGCTGAGGGAAATTTGAAGTAAAAGTGTACTTTTTCCGATACCCGGTTCTCCTCCCAAAAGAATCAAGGATCCAGGAACAATTCCGCCTCCTAAAACGCGATTGAGTTCTTGGTCGGTTGTGTCTAAACGAATTTCTTGGGTAGAATCGATTTCATTTATTCGCAAAGGTTTTGGTGCTTTTCCGGCAACTGTCGGTTCGGTTTTCCAAGCTACTTTTTCTTGTTTTTGAACAATTTCTTCGGCAATGGTGTTCCATTCTTTACAGGCGTTGCATTGTCCTTGCCATTTGGCATATTGTGTTCCGCAGTTTTGACAGAAAAAAGTAGTTTTAACTTTCGACATAATTCTTGGAATAAATTGAATTCAAATTTACAGTAAAGAATGTTCTAATAAAAATAATAAAATAACAAAAAAACCACTCCTTTTGAGAGTGGTTTTGTTTATATAAAGGGGATTTCGATTATGTCAATGAATTATCATTTTCATTCGGAAAAATAATCCACGGCTTGAAAGTCTTGGCTTCTTCAAACTCGAGTGTTGCATACGAAATAATAATAATGATATCGTCCTTTTGTACTTTTCGAGCGGCTGGCCCGTTTAAAGTGATGGTGCCGGAGTTTTTTTCTCCTTTGATAGCATAGGTTTCGAAACGTTCGCCATTGTTCACGTTCACGATAGCTACTTTTTCGCCTTCAATAATGTTAGAAGCTTCGAGTAAAGCCTCGTCAATAGTGATGCTCCCGATGTAATTTAAATCGGCTCCGGTTACTTTAACGCGGTGTATTTTTGATTTTACTACTTGAATTTGCATGGTGCAAAAGTAAATTAATTTAGTGAAATGGTATCAATCAATCGAATATTGTTAACAAAAACCGCAATAAATGCACGGTAATTCTTATCTTTTTCTTTGGTTGTGCAAGGCAATAGCGTTTCTTCTTCGGCGATGACAAAGTATTCTAGGTCAAATAATGGGTGGTTTTCAAAAGTTTGTTGTACCAATTGATTTACACTTTCTACGGTTCCATTTTGAAATTTCTCTTTTGCCTGAAGTAGTGTTTGGTAAATTAAGCTTGCTTGGTTTCGTTCTTCAGCCGATAAGCGCTCGTTTCTTGAACTCATGGCAAGTTGATTGGCTTCTCTATAAATAGGACAGCCAATGATAGTGACTGGTAACTGATTTTTGACTACTAATTTTTTGACAATTTGCAATTGCTGAAAATCCTTTTCTCCAAAATAAGCATTCGTTGGTGTTACAATTTCAAACAGTTGTTTCACAATTGTGCCTACTCCATCAAAATGCCCGGGTCTAAACTTGCCTTCCATTTGATTTTCTAATCCGTCAAAATCAAAAGATTGAGCAACTGGATTGCCATCATAAATGTCATTAACTGAAGGTGCGTACACTATAATTTCTGGATTTAAAGCAGTAATTTTTCTTACATCTTCGTCTAAAGTTCGAGGGTATTTTGCTAAATCTTCTGGGTTATTAAATTGGGTTGGATTCACAAAAATGCTCACTACCGTATAGTCGTTTTCTTGTAAGGAACGTTCCATTAAAGCTAGGTGTCCAGCGTGCAAAGCGCCCATTGTTGGGACAAATCCAATAGTGAAATGTGCTGATTTAATAGGTTTTAGGTGTGCTATTAAGGGTGCTTTTCCGTAGAAAATGTGCATGATGGATGTTTTAAATGGAGTGCAAACTTAACATATTTGTTATAAAGTGCATAAATTTTTGTAATTTTGCTCGGTTTTTATTGCCAAAAAATTAAGTAAATTATAATATGAAAGACAAGAGGATATTATATGTATCATCTGAAGTAGTTCCTTATCTTGCTGAAAATGAGGTTTCTTTGATGTCCTACGATGTGCCGAAAATGATAAATGATCAAGGCGGACAGATTAGAATTTTTATGCCAAGATATGGAAATATCAATGAGAGAAGACATCAATTGCATGAGGTAATTCGACTTTCAGGGATGAATTTGGTAGTAAATGATTTGGATATGCCATTGATTATCAAGGTAGCATCAATTCCAAAGGAAAGAATACAGGTGTACTTTATTGATAATGATGAGTACTTCAAAAGAAAATCCACATTTTCAGACGAAGAAGGGAACTTGTACCCGGACAATGATGAGCGTGCTATTTTCTTTGCAAAAGGAGTAGTAGAAACCGTTAAAAAACTAAATTGGGTTCCAGATATTATTCATGTTCATGGTTGGATGGCGGCAATGTTGCCAATCTATTTGAAACATTTTTATAAAAACGAAGCCTTATTTTCGGAGACAAAAATTGTTACTTCGGTTTACAGTCAATCATTTGAGGGAACGTTAGATGCAGAAATGATTAATAAAGTTAAGTTTGACAATGTGCCATTAGAGTCTATTTTGGATTTGGAAGTGCCTGATTACGAAAACATTATTAAAGCAACGGTAAAGCATTCGGATGCTGTTATTATTGCTTCTGAAAATCTATCGCCAAGTTTAACAAAATTTATAGAATCTTCAGGAAAACCTTTTTTACCTTTCCAATCGAAAGAAGTATTTGC